>NZ_JAEX01000020.1 GCF_000519125.1 Desulfocurvus vexinensis DSM 17965 | reverse complement strand
GACCTCTGCCTCGTCCTTGGGTGAGCGCTTCTTGAGCCCCTCGGCACCGCCAGCAAGGAATTGATCCCGCCAGCGGGTCAGGGCGGCGGCGGTCACGCCAAGTTCACGGCTCAAAATCTCGATGTCCTCACCACGCAGTAGCCTGAGCACAGCCTCGGTCTTGTGCTTGGCCCAGAACCTCTTGGGCGGCTTGCGTGCCTCATCCCCGGTTCCGGTCGGCCTATGGCCTCCCTCCACCGGGGAGGAGGCTCCTCTGCCCCTCATTCCATCCTTCGTCATCGAACACCTCCTGGGGATCTCTTACTCCCAATTCGGTGTCCAAGAAAACCGTACACCGCCCCAAGCCAAGGTGTTGGTATTGATTCCGGCTTGATTGTTAAAGAACGTGCTCAGCGCTGCAAAATAGCCGACACCACGAAACGCATTCAGCAATGCTGCAACAAAGTAAGGATTAATATCCGGATTCAGCGCAATCCTGGTCATATGGTTGGAGCACGCGCAAGGTATATCCAAATCGAATACGGCTGTTTTCCCCACCCATTCGGCTGAATTGGTGTTGTTGAACAGCACTTCGCCTTTAACTAAATAGTCATCTACCTTGACCCTTGTTTCCGGAACGCTCTTGGTTTCAGCAACAGATAATTCGCCCCAGGCGTTCAAATTGAGCGGTCGCAAGTGTGGCACGGCGGCCTCATCTCCACGCGCCTGGTCCTGCCGACCGGCGGCAAAGCCGGAACGCATGAACACCGTCAAGTCTCCCAAGTTTTTCGTGGCATGCCTTGATTGCTCAATTGCTCTTCGCAGTCGTTGGAAATAGGGGCTGTGGTAATCCGCATCGAGCCTCGGCTTGACCTGATTCAGCCGAACGGCAAAGACCCGGCGATCATCCGATTCGGGCAGAATCGCCAATACCCCGAGAACATACTCATCAATGGAGGCGAGCAACCGCTCCGCCTCGGCCAGGGCGTGGTCGCGCTTGGCGCGGGCGGCGTCGAGTTCGTCCACCAGGCGACGCTGGATGTCGAGGGGCGGGAGAGGAATCTCAGTCCTCCCAAGCTCTTGCGTATTGATTCCTGCTTGATTATTGAAACTAGTGCTAAGCGTCTTAAAATAACCAATAGCTCGGAGCGTATTTAACGCTTCTACAAGGAAGCCTTGAAGTACGTCACTTGAGCACCCAATACGGGTTATGTGATTCGAGCAGGCGCAAAATTCATTTAGATCGAAAATTGTTGACTTTCCAACCCACACTGGGGAGTTTGTATTGTTAAAGAGAACCTCTCCTTGCTGACAGAGATCCTCATCACCAACTGATTCAAAAGGGACTTTCTTTGTTCCTTCCAGAGATAAGTTGCCATTTTCAAGCAAATTGAGTGGCCGCAGATGAGGAACACCTTCCTCGTTGCCAGTTGCTTGATCTTGCAGCCCCGCCGCGAATCCAGTCTTTAAGTAAGTAGCAAGTGACTTGATTGAGCGCGCCCTCCAAACACCAAACTTTAGCGCCTGTCGCAACGCCTGAAAACGTGGTGTGTTGAAATCAACATCAATACGTTCCTTTGCATTCCCCCGCCGCACCGCAAAGCAGACTGGCTGCCCTGCGGGGACGGGGGCTAGACGAAAAAAGGTTCTGGGTCGCGCTTGAAAACGGCGTATTGGCCGAGCAGACCGCTGCCGGGGATGACATGGCGGTGGCGCTCGGACCAGTGGCCGGTTTTCTTGCCCTCGCCGGGCACCCAGTCGAAAGCCACCTGCCAATCGAACAGGTCGCAGCGTTGGCGCTCGGTGCGCGACTGTCCCGGAGTCTCGTCCAACACTTCCACCTGGTAGGTGGTACGGCCGGTGGCGTCGTAGCCGATGTTCTCGGCCATGGCCATGAAGATGGCCTCGTCGTCCGAGGCGGGCACGCCCAGCGCGCGCTTCTCCAAAAACACCACGCTGGACTTCACCCCCGCGCCGAAGTGGGCGAAGGCGAATTGCGGCAGGCTGACCACGGCCAGCACCTTGAAACGCTCCAGAATCCAGTCGCGCACGCCTTGCAGGCTGGAGTTGGTCAGGAGGCCGTCGGGCAGGACGACCCCGGCCTGCCCCCCCGGCTTCAACAACTGCCAAATCCGCTCACAGTAGATGATTTCGGTCTTGACGCTGCTGCGTTGCTTGATCGCCTTCTTGCCCGCCTTGTAGTCGGCGCTGGTGTCTTCCTCGTCGCTCCCGCCCCTGTTGTTGCCCTTGGCGACGTAGCGGGAAAGCTCATAGCTGGAAATATAACTGTGCAGACCCTCTTTGATCACGGCGCCAAAGGGGGGATTGGTGGGGATCTTGTCGAAGCCTTTGCTTTCGTCGCGCCTGATTATCTCCTCCGGCTTGCCGGTCTCCGCGTTGACAACTTCCTCGCGGCAGAGGCCGAGGACATTGAACAACCCCTGGTTCTTGCTGGCAATGACGGGCAAGGGTTCCAGCGCGTCGTTGCCGATGATATTCGTGTGGCCGTCGTCGTGGACGATCATGTTCATCTTGGCGACGCGGGCGATTTCCTCGTTGATTTCGATGCCGAACAGGCGCTTTTCGGCAAAGCTGTGCCAGTAGTCGCGGTGGCGACCGGTTTCCTCATTTCCATCGCCACCACCTTCGCCGGGAAAGAACTCATCGGCCAGCTTGCGCACATGGTCCAGCGCGTGCAACAGGAAGCCGCCAGAGCCGCAAGCTGGGTCTATGACGAAATCGTCGGCCTGGATGTCCAGCATCTTCGTGGCGAAGGCGATGATGTTGCGCGGCGTGAAGTATTGACCGAAGTCGCCCTTGAAAAAGCCGTCCATGAACTGCTCGAAGGCAACGCCCTTGGTGTCCAGGTCAGTGGAGGTGAGGTCGACGCCCTCCAGGTGGAGCACCACGTTCTTGAGCGTGGTATCATCGATCTTGATATCGTCGTTGAAGACATCCGGCTCATTCTGCCGCTCGACGGCATACATGGCCTTGATGCGGGCGGCGAGGCGCTGCGGTGTTTCGTTCGTCTTGATCTGGAATTCGTAGGGCTGCCCCTTCTTGCGCGGCTTCTTCTCGTCGCGGGTCTTCAAAAAGATCAGCTTGGTCAACTCGCCAAAGGCCATGGGCGGCGAGAGGCGCCCGCCGCCCCACAGGGTCTGGTGGCATTTGCGGATGGTCTTGATCAGGTCGTCCCGGCTGACCGCGCCGATGTCCGGCTTCGGGAAAGCGCCTTTGTAGTATTTGAACTCTTCCGGTTTGCCATATTGAATAGGCAGGTCGGCAACGATATTCGCCTCGCGCTCCAACGCCCCGTACTTGTCCGAGCAGTCGTAGAACGCGCGAGTCTGACCGGCAATGACACCGATGTACTCGGCGCGGAATTTGTGGGCGTGGCCGTTGCCGAAGGCCTGTTCGACGGCCTGTTTGAACTCGGTATCAGAAACGCCGTCGCGTTTGCACTCGATAACGCCGAAGGGCTTGGTGCGCTCCTTGTCGCGGAACACAACGAGATCGGCGCGGTCCACCGGCATGCGGTCGGGGACCGTAACTTCCACGCCGATGCACTGCGGCTGGTAGCCATAGCGATAGATCAACTCGGCATAATAGGCGGCGCGAACCTTTTCTTCCGGGTCACTCCACTTTTCCGAGACGTTCACGGCGACATACCGGATTTTCTCGCCCTTGCCCGAAGCGACGATCTGAAGATGCCCGTCGGAAAAGGCTTTCTGAAGATAGTCCGTCACTGAATCCTCCCTTGGGTAGGCTC
This sequence comes from Desulfocurvus vexinensis DSM 17965, assembly GCF_000519125.1. Lineage (NCBI taxonomy): Bacteria > Pseudomonadati > Thermodesulfobacteriota > Desulfovibrionia > Desulfovibrionales > Desulfovibrionaceae > Desulfocurvus > Desulfocurvus vexinensis. Next base: position 48,009 of record NZ_JAEX01000020.1, on the reverse strand, counting down.
CCTCTTGATAGCCCCTGGCCATGCAGGCACTCGCGGAAAGCCGTCCTCCGTGAGACCACTATCGCCTTGGCTGCGCTTCTGCCACCCTTTCCTTGCTGCGAGAGAAAAGGCCCGCTTCGCCGCGTCGCTACGCGAACACCTTGCCGGGGTTGAGGATCAGCCCGGGGTCGAAGGTGTCCTTGAGGGCGCGTTGCAGGTGCATGGAGGCCGGGGCCAGTTCCAGGGGCAGGAAGCGCTGCTTGGCCCGGCCGATGCCGTGCTCGCCGCTCATGGTGCCGCCCATGGCGACCACCAGGCGCAGCAGCTCGGTGATGCAGGCCTCCACGGCGGCGTCCACGCCCTGGGGGGCGGTGATGTTGATGTGGATGTTGCCGTCGCCCGCGTGGCCGAAGGCGTAGATGGTCAGGCCGTGGCGCTGCTCCAGGCCCGGCAGGGCCTCGACAAAGGCGGCGATGCGCGCCAGGGGCAGGACCACGTCTTCGGGCACATAGACAGGGGCGGATTCGTGGATGCGCAGGGAGACCTGGCGCCGGACGTCCCACAACTGCGCGCGGCGCTGCTCGTCGGGCGCGGGAATCTGGTGCAGGGCGCCCTGGGCGGCGCATACGGCGGCCACGCGCTCCATGTCCTGGTCGGCGGCGCTGGCCGAGCCGTCGGTTTCCAGCAGCAGCAGGGCCGCGCCCGGGGGCGGCGGCGGGTCCAGGGGCAGCATGTCGCCCACCAGGGCCAGGCAGCGGCTGTCCAGGAACTCCACGGCACTGGGCGTGACCCCGGCGGCCATGACGGCGGCCACGGTGCCCATGGCCGCGCCCAGGGAGGGGAACACGGCCACGCGGGCCCGGGTGGCCTCGGGCATGGGCACCAGGCGCAGCCACAGCCGGGTAATGACGCCCAGGGTGCCTTCGGAGCCCACCAGCAGTTGGGCCAGATCGTAGCCGACCACGCCCTTGCGCGTGGCGACCCCGGCGGTGACGATCTCCCCCGAGGGCAGCACGACTTCCAGGCCCAGGACGTAGTGCCGCGTGACGCCGTATTTGACGCAGGCCGGGCCGCCCGCGTTGGTGGCGGCGGTGCCGCCGATGGTGGCGGTGGCCAGGCTGGCGGGGTCGGGCGGGTAGAAGAGGCCCCTGGCGGCGGCGGCGCTGCGCAGGTCGGCCACGATGACCCCGGGCTCGACCACGGCCAGCAGGTTGGCGGGGTCGATGGCCAGGATGCGGTTCATGCCCGAGAGGTCGAGGACCACACCGCCATGCACGGCCAGGGCCCCGGCGGCCAGCCCGGTGCCCGCGCCGCGCGGGGTCACGGCGAAGCGCAGCTCGGCGGCCAGGCGCAGCAGGTCGGCCACCTGGCGGGCCGAGGTGGCGCGGACCACGGTCTCGGGCCGGTGGACCTCGGTGGAGGCGTCGCGCGAGGCGGTGTCCAGGGTTTCGGCGTCGGTGCGCACGGTCTCCGGGCCCAGGGCGGCGCGCAGGCGCTCCAGGGTTTCGGGGCCCAGGGGAACGTAGGCGGCGGGGGCGGCGGATGCGGTGGTCATGGGGCGCCTCGTGGGGGGAGCCCGGCAGGCTGGCGCGCCTAGTCGCGCGGGCGCTCGAAGCCGGGGATGCTCATGCGGTCCTCCAGCCAGCGCAAGAACCACACGGCCAGCGTGACCAGCACCAGGTAGTACACGGCCACGGTGGCGTAGGCCTCGATGGGCCGGAAGGTGGCCTTGGCGATGCTGCGCGCGGTGCCGGTGAGCTCGTTGACGGTGATGATGGAGGCCAGGGAGGAATACTTGATGAGGTAGACGACCTCGTTGCCGCAGCCGGGCAGGGCGCGGCGCACGGCCTGGGGCAGCACGACGTGCAAAACGGTCTGCATGGGGTTCATGCCCAGGGCCCGGGCGGCCTTGATCTGCCCGGCCTTGATGGAAAGCAGCCCGCCGCGGATGTACTCCGACTGGTAGGCCGCGCTGCACAGGGCGAACCCGAGGATGGAGGCCTGCATGGCGTCCAGGACGATGGCGTGCCCGCCCACGCGGATGTAGGGCAGGGCGAAATACCAGAAATAGAGCTGCACCACCAGCGGCGTGCCCCGGAACAGCGACACGTAGGCGTCGGCCACGCGGCGCACGGGGCGCGGGCCGTACACGCGCAGCACGCCGGTGAGGATGCCCAGCAGCGCGCCGTACAGGGCCGAGGGCACGATGAGCCGCGCGCTGACCAGCAGCGCGGCGTTGAGCCCGGGCACGACCCGTTCGGAGGCGAAAAGCCAGTATTCCTCGAACATGCTAGACGGGCTCCCCCGTGAGTTCGTTGATCTTGGCGCAGAATGCCTTGGTGCGCGTGCAGGCCAGCGGGGCCAGCAGGGCCGCGGGCGAGTCGTGCTCGATGATGGCGCCCTGCTCCATGAACACGAACTCCGAGGCCAGCTGCGCGGAGAAGGTGATCTGGTGCGTGGCCATGATCATGGTCATCCCGGCGGTGGCCAGGTCCTTGACCACGGCCAGCACCTCGCCGATGAGCTCGGGGTCCAGGGCGCTGGTGGGCTCGTCCAGCAGCAGGACCTTGGGGTCCATGGCCAGGGCGCGGGCGATGGACACGCGCTGCTTCTGCCCGCCCGAGAGCTGGGCCGGGTAGAGCCCGGCCTTGGCCGCCAGGCCCACGCGGTCCAGCTCGGCCATGGCGCGCTCGGTGGCGTCCTTGCGCGACATGCCGCGGACCCTGGTCAGGGCGATGCGCACGTTGCCCAGGGCGCTCAGGTGGTCGAAGAGGTTGAAATCCTGGAAGATCATGCCCACCTGCTGGCGGTAGGCGTACAGCTCGCGCTTCTTGTGGCCAAGGATCTCCGTCCCGTCGAGCCAGATGCGCCCGGAGTCGGGCGGGATGAGAAAATTCATACACTGCAACAGCGTGGACTTGCCGCCGCCCGAGGGCCCGATGAGCACCTTGAGCTCGCCCTTGCGCAGGGTCAGGGTGGCGTCCTTGAGCACATGGTTGGTGCCGAAGCTCTTGTTGAGCTTCTCCACGCGCAGGATTTCCTGGTTCTGGCTCATGACATGGATCCTTCCTGTGAATAGCCCTTGATGCGCACCTTGCGCTCCAGCCCGCGCAGCAGGCGCAGCCCGATCCAGGTCAGGATGAAGAAGAGCACCCCGGCGAACAGGGCCATGGCCACGGGCTCATGGGTCCGCCCGGCCACGGAGCGGGTGCGGGCCATGATCTCCTGCACGCTGATGGCCATGACCAGGGCCGAGTCCTTGAGCAGGATGGAGAATTCGTTGGACCAGCCCGGGATGGACAGGCGCAGGGCCTGGGGCAGGATGATGCAGGCGATGGCCTGCAGGTCGGTCATGCCCAGGGCGCGGGCGGCCTTGAGCTGCCCGGCGGGCAGGGACTGGATGGCGCCCCGGAAGATCTGCGACTGGTAGGCCGCGCTGGTCAGCCCCAGGACGATGACCCCGGCCCAGAAGGCGCTGTCCAGCCCCAGGTGGGGCAGGATGCCGAAATAGAAGAGGAAGATCAGCACCAGTATGGGCACGCCGCGAAACAGCCAGACGTACAGGTGCACCAGCCTCCGGGCCAGGGGCCGCCCGTACACCTGGAGCACGGCCAGGGGCACGCCCAGCACGAAGCCCAGGGCCAGGGCCCCGACGACCAGGCCCACGGTGACCCACACCCCGCCCAGCATGTAGGGCAGGGCGTCGATGATGGCGCTGATGGCTTTTTCGAAATTCATGGTTCCGCCTTGGGGGGAGCCGGACAACGCAGACCGCCCGGACGGGTTCGGGATACCCGAACCCGTCCGGGCGGTCAAATGATGTCGGTCAGGCCGGGGCTAGTGGATGTCCCACTTGGCCTTGAGCTCTTCCCAGTAGGGGTCGGCCATGAGCAGCTTGAGGCCCTCGTTGAGGGTGTTCAGCAGCTCGGTGTCGGCCTGGCGCACGGCGTAGGCGTAGTTCTCGGGGGCCACGTCGAAGGTGCCGGCGACCTTGTAGTCGGTGCCCTTCATAACTTCGTAGGCGATGGAGCTGTCCATGCCCGAGCCCACGATGCGGCCCAGGGGCAGGTCCTGCATGGAGAGGTCGGTGGAGTCGTACTGCACCAGCTCGAACTTGTAGCCGTCCTTCTTGGCCAGCTCCTCGAGCAGCCCGGCGGTGATGGTGCCGCGCTGGGCGCCGACCTTGGCGCCGGACTTGAGGATCTCGTCCAGGGGCCGGGCCTCGTCGGCGCGCACGACCAGCACCTGGGTCACGGCGTAGTAGGGGATGGTGAAGTTGACGACCTTGGCGCGCTCGGCGGTGGCGCTCATGCCCGAGGCGATGAAGTCGATCTTACCCGCGTTCAGGGCCGGGATGATGCCGTCCCAGTCGGTGGGCTGGTGGGTGACCTTGAAGCCCATCTTGGCCGCGATCCAGTCCACGGCCTCGACGTCGAAGCCGGTGGGCTTGCCGTCCTTGTCCACGAAGCCGAACGGCGGGAAGCCGAAGTCGATGCCGTTGACGAGCACCTTGTCGGAAGCGAAGGCGCCACAGGCCAGCATGAGGCTGACCAGCGTGGCCACTGCAAGCGTGACGAATTTCCTACCCATGACCTCACTCCTTTTCATGTGACGTGACCGCGTTTTCCCGTGGCGGCGGGGCCGCCCGGGGCCAAATCGATGATATCCGATCGAAAGTCCCGGATAGCAGACCGCGCAGGGCTGGGCAAGCGCAAAGAACCGCACCGGCGGCAGAACCGCCTGCGGGCGGGAGCGGCAGCACAACAAGAAGGCCACCGTGGTCTCCAATATCCAGGACCGCCTGCGGGCGGGGCAGATGGACTTTCCTTCCCCGCACCGGCGTGCTAGCATTGTCCGACAACCCCGGCACCCCCCGGCCGCAGGAGGCTCCATGCTCCCCTTGCCCCGCGCCCTGCTCCTGGCCTGCGTCCTCGCCTGGGCCCTGTGCGCCCCGCCCGCCCGGGCGGACGCCCCGCCCGGGCCCGAGGGGCTGGCCTACCTCACCGAACAGTACTACCCCTACAACTACGCCGAAAACGGCGCGGTACGCGGCCTGTCGGTGGACCTGCTGCGGCTGGTCTGGGCGCGCATGGGCATGGCCGAGCGGCCCGTGACGGTGCAGCCCTGGGCGCGGGTCTACGACGCGGCCCTGACCCAGCCGGGCACGGTGGCCTTCAGCATGGCCCGCACCCCCGAGCGCGAGACGCTGTTCAAATGGGCCTGCCCCATCGACGCGGTGCGCTTCGTGCTGTTCTCGCGCGCGGCAGACACGGCGCGCACCCTGTCCTCGTCCAGCCTGGAGCACCTCGCCGTGGGCACCGTGCGCGGCGACGTGGCCGAGGCCGCCCTGCTCGACCTGGGCCACCCCGTGCGCATCGAACCCGTGGCGGACATGGAGCTGAACCTGCGCAAGCTCGACGCGGGCAGGCTGGATCTGGTGGCCTACGAGGAGCGCAGCATGCGCCGCCTGCTGGAGCGCACGGGCCGCGACCCCGGGGCCTACGCAGTGGTCATGGTCCTGCGCCAGACCGAGGTCTGCTACGCCTTCCACCGCGAGACGCCCGACGCGCTGGTGGCGCGCTTCCAGCAGGCCCTGGACGAAGTCCTGGCCGGGCCGGAATACGAGGCGCTGGTGGCCCGCTATCTGGAGTGAGGGTCAGTTGGACGGAGCCGCAGGGGCCGCGCAGGCCTCCCGCGCCAGCCGGGCCAGGAACCCGGCGACCCCGGCCGCGTCCAGGGGGCGGGAGTAGTAGTAGCCCTGGAAATACTCGCAGCGCAGTTCCTCGAGGGCCTGCTGGTGGCGCGCGCGTTCCACGCCCTCGGCGATGACCTCCAGCCCCAGGGAATGGGCCAGATTGATGATGGCCCGCACGATCTCGCGGTTCTCCACCGACTCGTCCATGCCGCGCACGAAGGACAGGTCGATCTTCAGGGTGTCCAGGGGCAGGCGCTGCAGGTAGCTCATGGACGAATAGCCCGTGCCGAAGTCGTCCACGCTGATGCGCACCCCCCGGGCCCGCAGGGCCGCGAGCTTGTCGATGGCCATTTCGGCGTTCTGCATGATGGCCGTCTCGGTGATTTCGAGCTTGAGGCGGTCCGGCGGCAGGCCCGCCTCGTCGAGCACGTCCAGCACGCGCGCCACCAGGTCGGCCTGGGCGAACTGGCGGCCCGACACGTTGACGGACAACAGCACATCGCGCCCGCCCGGGACGGTCTGGCGCCACAGGGCAAACGTGCGGCAGGCCTCGCGCAGCACCCACAGGCCCAGGGCGGCGATCTGCCCCGAGTCCTCGGCCACGGGGATGAACTCGCCGGGGGGCAGCAGCCCGCGCTCGGGGTGCCGCCAGCGGGCCAGGGCCTCCAGGGCGTAGAGCCGGGGGGCGCCGTCCACGCTGACGATGGGCTGGTATTCCAGGAAGAACTCGCCCTCGCGCATGGCCCGCTCCATGTCGTTTTCCAGGGTCAGGCGCAGGGCCGCGCGGTCGAGCATCCCGGGGGTGAAGACCTTGAAGCGGTCGCGCCCGGACTCCTTGGAGCGGTGCATGGCCACGTTGGCCCTCTGGATCAGCTCCTCCGGGCTCTGGCCCGCGCCGGAGCCCAGGGCGATGCCGATGCTGGCCGACACGCGCACCTCGTGCCCGTCGCAGGCAAACGGCGTGCGCATGCTCTGGCGGATGCGCTTGACCACGCGCATGGCCGTGCGCGGCGATTCCAGCTCCTCCAGCAGCACGATGAACTCGTCGCCGCCGAAGCGCGAGACTGTGTCCAGGTCGCGCACGCATTCACGCAGGCGGCGGGCGATCTCCATGAGCAGCCGGTCGCCGAAGCGGTGGCCCAGGCAGTCGTTGATGACCTTGAAGCGGTCCAGGTCCACGAACAGCACGCAGAACTGGTACTGCTCGCGGCGCTTGCCGCGCTCCAGGGCGCGCCAGATGCGGTCGGTGCACAGCACGCGGTTGGCCAGCCCCGTCAGGGGGTCGTGCAGGGCCTGGTGACGCAGCTCGTCCTCCATCTTCTTGCGCACGGTGACGTCCACCAGCGAGCCCTCGATGTGGCGCACCCGGCCTTCGGGGTCGCGGATGAGCTGGGCGGAGACGCTGGCCCAGATGGGCGTGCCGTCGCGGCGCAGCACCTGGACCTCCTGGGCCGCCACGCGCCCCTGGGCCCGCAGCTGGGCCAGCAGGAGCTTGCGGTCCTCGGGGTCGCGGTAGGCCAGGCAGGGCAGGGCGATGAGCTCGTCGGGCGAGTCGTAGCCCAGGATGCGCGCCAGGGAGGGGTTGGCGCTCAGGCAGACCCCGTCCTCGGAGGTCTGGAAGATGCCCTCGATGGCGTTCTCAAAGATGGAGTGGTACTTGCGCTCGGCGCTGCGCAGCTCAAGGTTCACACGGCGCAGCTCGGACTCGCGCTGGGCCACGGCCTCGCTCATGGCCCCGAAGTGCGCGGCGATCTCCTCCAGCTCGGCGTGCTCCACCTCCGGGGCGCCCCGGTAGTCGCCCCGGGCCACCCGCCGCGCGCCCTGGACCAGACCCTCCAGAGGCTTGCGCAAAAACACCCGCAGCAGCACGCCCGTGGCCGCCAGCACCACGCAGAAGGTCACCAGCAGCCCCGCCAGCAGGCCCCACAGCAGGGACTGCATCTGGCGGGTGTAGGAGTCCAGGGTGTAGGCGATCTCGGCGCGGCCCAGGGTCAGGTCGTTGTAGCGCACCTCGCGGGTGCGGTGGATGGCCTCGCCGCCCCGGCTCTTGTTCTGCTCGAAGAGCACCCGGCCCTGGGCGTCCACGATGCGCACCGCCTCGACCTCCTCGTTCTGGACGAAGGCCAGGCCGACCATGCGCACCCCGATGGTGTCCAGGTTCCACAGCGGCAGGGAGAGCACGTCGGCGGCCTTGGCGATGGCCTCGTCAGCCCGGGACTCCAAGTCGCGCATCGCCCCCCGGGCCTGCCACTGGTAGACGTACAGCGCAAGCACCAGCGCCGCCAGCAGCACGCCAAGGGCCAGCGAAACCGTCAGGTCGCGGGATATGGACCTGCGCCGCAGGATGGCGGGACGACTCTTTCGCGGCAGCTCGTGCATCGGGGCGCTGGCCTCCGGGGGGTGCTGGTACCTGCTCCTGCGCCTGGGAGCCCGTGTCACAGAATACTACAGTGCGCGGCGCGAAAACACAACGGGGCAACGCTGCATGCGCCAGACCCCGGGAAACGGCGCGCCACGGCTCCTGCGCCCGCGCCGCCCCCCGCAACGGCAGCGCAGCACCAGCCCCCCGGCCCCGGGGCCGGGCGCAGCAACGGCCCGCCTGCGGACGGCGACACACCCCTTCCTGTGCGACACCAGGCAGGCACACGCTGCGGTTTTTCGCCCTGCCCCGCCTGGGCCCACAGCGCCTGCTGCGCACCATGCGGCCCTCGCGCCGCCCCTTCGCCCCGCCCCCGCCTGGCCGCCTGCACACACACCCGGCGATTCCCCTACGTCCCCGAAGGGAAACCACGGCAAACCCCCTGCGATTTCAAGCGGTCCATTCGTTTTCCTGGCACCTTTTTCGCCTTTCGGCGAGACACCGCGTCGCCCCTGCACTAAGGAACAGGGATAACGCGTTCCCTGTGGCGCCCCCCTGCAAATGCCCCGGAGAAACAAATGGTACTATATCTGCAAACAGTTCAAACGCTTCCAGGCCAATCCCAGTGCATGCAATCGGTTTTATGCATGCTATACTCCGCAGCCATGCAATTCCTCCCGCTTTCCTCTTTCCCCCGGGTTGCCACTGGCGACCCGGAGATTGTCCGCAAGGCACTGGGAGCCGCCTACAACGGTGCCGATGTTGACATCAATCCGCACCACGAATTCTCTGCCATCCACAACTGCATCGAGTTTGACCGCATCTCCGTCCACTATGCAGAGATGAGTACAGGATTTCGGCTGCGCACCAGCTCCCTGCGCAACACGCTGACCCTGTACATCGTGCTGGAGGGCGAGATGACCGTCCACGCGCGGGCCATGGAAATAGCCTGCACGCCCGGAGGGTGCGCGGCCATGCTCGATTTCCCGCGTCCCGTGGCCCTGACCCAGCGCCGGGCCCACAAGATCCTGTTCCTGCGCATGCGCCGCCACGCCCTGGAAGACGCCCTGACCCGCCTGCTTGGCTCCCCCATCCAGGCGCCGCTGGTCTTCACCCCCGCCGTGGACCTCGCCAGCCCCGGCCCGCGCCACCTGTGCGCCCTGCTCACCCGGCTGGTCGAACTGTTCGACCGCGAGCCCGCCATGCTCCGCCTGCGTCCCCTCGCCGCGCGCTACGAGGACCTGCTGCTGGCGGCCATCCTGACCTGCCTGCCCCACAACCACCGCCACCGGCTCGACACGGCCACGCAGCCCGGCGTGCCCAAGGTGGTGCGCATGGCCGAGGCCTACCTGGAGGCCAACGCCGAAAAAACCCTGCGCATGGCCGACCTGGCCCGGAGCGTGGGCATGGGCACCCGCTCCATCCAGATGGCCTTCCGGCGCCACCGGGGCTACTCGCCCTCGCATTTCCTGCGCGAGTGCCGCCTGGCCCGCGCGCGGCACCTGCTGGCCCAGGCCGCCCCGGGCACCACGGTGCTGGCCGTGGCCCTCACCTGCGGCTTCGGCTCCCAAAGCCACTTCACTCTTTGCTACCGCAATCGTTTCGGTGAAACGCCGTACGAAACATTACGCAAGAGCTGCCTCTAGCCGTCTGCCCGACATATTTCCATTGCAGCAAGACAAAATCGCACGTTCTTTTTCGCGCGTTCTACATATTTTTCGCCTCCACGCAAGACGCGACACCTGGAAAACGACATTGTTCCTGCGCGCAGGCTCCGTCAGGGCGACGCGGCACCGGGCCGCGCCGCCTTCGCTTCCCCGGCTGCCAACGCGCCCGGGCCATCCGGCCGGGCAGCGCGGGCATCCATCCGGCGCAGACATTCCCTGTGGGGGGGACTCCATGCTCAAGAAAAACCTCGGCACCGTGTTGATCGCCTCCGTGGCCCTGGCCGTGATCCTGGCCGTGGCGGGCATCGTGGCCTACGTGTCCGGCTCCACCTACCACCTGGCCCTGGAGCAGAAAAAACAGGCCATGACCCAGATGACCACCACCAGCCTGGCCGCCCTGGAACTGTACATGGAAAACGTGCAGACCATGGCCACCACCCTGTCGGCGCGGCGCACGGTGCGCGACGCCCTGGAAGGCGACCCCTCGCGGGTGGACGACGACCTGCGCCTCTTCCTGACCGAGGCCGGAAACCTGTGGGGGGTTGTCGTCTTCGACCACACGGGCATGGTCGTGGCCGGGCGCTCGGCCAGCGGCGAGGACCTGGCCGGCAAGAGCCGGGCCGACCGCGACTACGTGCGGGCCATCCTCTCCGGGCAGGACCTGTACGTGCCGCGCGAGCTGCTCCAGGTGGAAAGCGCCGGGGTCAAGACCCTGGCCTTCCCCGTGGCCAAGGCCGTGCGCTCGGCCCAGGGCCAGGTGCTGGGCGGGGTCTGCCTGCTGCCCCTGTGGGAGGAGTTCACCAGGGCCTTCATCGACCCGCCGCGCTTCGGCGAGCGCGGCTACGGGTTCATGCTCGACGCAAAGGGGCGGATCATCGCCCACGCCATGGACAAGTCGCTCCTGCTCAAGGACCTGAGCGAGCACGACTTCATCCGCGAGGCCCTGCGCACGCACGACGGCGACTTCTTCTACGAATGGGGCGGCGAGGCCAAGTACCTCGTGGTGGCCACGGACCCGGCCACCGGCTGGGTGGTCTGCATGAGCGCCTACGTCGCGGAGCTGACCGCCACGGCCACCCGCCAGCGCAACGTGCTGCTGGGCATCGGCGCGGGCGCCGTGCTGGTCCTGGTCCTGACCATCGCCCTGATCGTCAGCCGCCTGCTGGTGCGCCCCCTGCGGCGCATCGAGGCCTTCACCGCCTCCATCGCCGCAGGCGACTTCCGCGCCGACCTGGGCACGGGCTTCCGCTTCGAGATGAAAAGCCTGGCCGAAAACATCCGGACCATGGTCGGCGAGCTCAAGCAGAAGCTGGGCTTCGCCCAGGGCGTGCTGGACGGCTTCGTGCTGCCCTGCTCGGTGTTCGACCGCGACAACCGCGCCACCTTCATCAACGCGCACATGATGCGCGCCCTGGACAAGGACGGCGACCCCAAGGCCCACCTGGGCCAGACCTCGGGCCGCCTGGTCTACGGCGACGACACCCGCGAGACCGTCAGCCTGCGCGCCCTGCGCGAGAACCGCCGCCTGGACGTGGAAACCACCTACACCACGGCCCGGGGCGTCGAGAAGATCTTCGACGTGACCAGCACGCCCATCGCCGACCTGGACGGCAACCTCATCGGCGTGCTGGCCGTGTGGTTCGAGCTGACGGAAATCCGCGCCCAGCAAAAGCGCATCGAGGCCCAGAACGAGAAGATCGCCCGGGCCGCCGCTGCGGCCACCGCCGTGTCCGACCAGGTGGCCTCGGCCTCCGAGGAGCTTTCGGCGCAGATCGAGCAGTCCAGCCGGGGCTCCGAGGAGCAGCGCAACCGCACCGGCGAGGCCGCCACGGCCATGGAGGAGATGAACGCCACGGTCATCGAGGTGGCCAGGAGCGCCAGCACCGCCGCCGAACTGGCCGACCGGGCCAACGCCAAGGCCCGCGAGGGCGAAGCCCTGGTGGACGAGGTGGTGCAGACCATCACCCAGGTCAACACCCGGGCCGAGGAGCTCAAGGCCGATATGACCGAGCTGGGGCGCCAGGCCGAGGGCATCGGCCAGATCATGAACGTCATCGCCGACATCGCCGACCAGACCAACCTTCTGGCGCTCAACGCGGCCATCGAGGCCGCGCGGGCGGGCGACGCGGGCCGGGGCTTCGCCGTGGTGGCCGACGAGGTGCGCAAGCTGGCCGAGAAGACCATGAGCGCCACCAACGAGGTCGGCGCCTACATCCGCGCCGTGCAGGAGAGCGCGCGCAAGAACATCCGCGGCACCGAGGCGACCACCGAGGCCATCACCGCCAGCACCGGCACCGCAGGCCGCTCCGGCGCGGCCCTGCGCGAGATCGTGGCCATGGTCGAGCAGACCGCCGACCAGGTGCGCGGCATCGCCACGGCCAGCGAGGAGCAGTCCGCCGCCAGCGATGAGATCAGCCGCACCACCGAGGAAATCAACAACATCGCCCGCGAGACGGCGGAGGCCATGAACCAGTCGGCCCAGGCCGTCTCGGACCTGGCGCGCCTGGCCCAGGAGCTCAAGAGCATCATCAGCGAGATGCAGAACTGAGCAGGCGCACCACCGGGCCCGGCGGGGGGAGCGAACCGGGAGCGTTCCCCCCGCCACCTGGGCCCGGCCGGACGCCCGGAGCCGCAGCGGCCAGAGGCGCTGTGGCGCAAGGGAAAATCGCCCCGCCCCGCCGCAGGCCAACGTAGGCCGTGACAAATGGCCTGGATACGGCTAAATCGACAACATATGGAATTGAATACGGAGACGCGCGCGCGTCTTCGTCCGGGTCGCGGACCGTGGGCCTTGCCGGAGGCCTGCTCCAGGAGATGCCGGGCGTCCCTGGCCCGGCGGTGCAGCGCTTGAGGGGGGCATGGGAGAACACTCTCGAAAATCCGCGGACTCCGGCGTTTCCGGGGCGCCGTCGGCCCTGGAGCCGTCGGCCCTGGACGCCTTCGCCGTCATGGTCGATGTGTGCGAGCGCCTGGCCTGGGGGGAAACCGCCCAGGCCGAGCGGCTGTTCGCCCTGACCCGGGCGGGCGAGGTGCCCGCGCCCGTGGCCCAGCTGGCCGAGGCCTTCGGGCTCATGCTCGTCAAGGTCGAGGCCCGCGACCTGCACCGCGAGGAACTCCTCGACCAGCTCCGCCGCCAGAACCGCGAACTGGAGCGCGCCTACCGCAAGCTCGGCGAGGAGCGCAACACCCTGGTGCGCACCCTGTGCGGCGCCTACGAGCCCGCCCAGTTCGTGGGCCAGTGCCCGGCCATGCAACAGGCCATGCAGCTGGCCATCTCCATCGCCCGCCACTCCATCAACGTGCTCATCCTCGGCCCCACGGGCGCGGGCAAAGAAGTCTTCGCCAAGATCCTGCACTACAATTCCCCGCGCAGCGGCGGGCCTTTCGTGGCCCTGAACTGCTCCGCCGTGCCCGAGTCGCTCTTCGAGAGCGAGGTTTTCGGCATCGAAAGCGGCGTGGCCACCGGGGTCCACAAGCGCGAGGGCCTCTTGCGCCAAGCCCACGGCGGCACGCTGTTCCTGGACGAGATCGCCGACATGAGCCCGGCGCACCAGGCCAAGTTCCTGCGTGTGCTCGAAGCGCGCGAGGTGGTGCCCGTGGGCGGGGCCAAGCCCGTGCCCGTGGACGTGCGCATCGTCTGCGCCACCAACCGCGACCTGGAGCGCGCCGTGGCCGACGGCGACTTCCGCGAGGACCTCTTCTACCGCATCCATTCCGTGATCCTGAACCTGCCGCCCCTGGCCGAGCGCGGCGAGGACATCCTCATCCTGGCCCGGCGCTTCCTGGCCGAACACACCGACAAGGGCCTGACCCCCGCCGCCGAGCGGGCGCTTTTGCACTACGACTGGCCCGGCAACGTGCGCGAGCTGCGCAACGAAATGGAGCGCGCCGCCGTTTTGACCTTCGGCCCCCAGGTGGACGAGGGCGACCTCTCGCCCCGGGTGCGCGGCCTGGGCCGCGACGGCGGGGCCGACCCGGCCAGCCTGCGCCTGGACGACAACGAGCGCCGCCTGATCCGCAAGGCCCTGGACCGCGCCGGGGGCAACAAGACCCGCGCCGCCGAGCTGCTGGGCATCACCCGCGAGGGCCTGCGCAAGAAGCTGCTGCGCCACGACGCGGAAGGAGCCGAGGACGACTAGGCGCCAACAACGCTGGCGCTGGCGCCAACGCCGGTCCCGCCAGCACCGGGAAGAGCAAGATTGCATCATGTTGAAATAAAAAGATTTCATATCGAAACCCGTCTTGGCATCCCCCTTGCTAAAGACGAAACAAGGGCAACAACGCTGCACCCCCTGGCCAAGCGCGCCGGGGCCGACCCCCGAAGGAGCCAGCACATGGACATCGCCAAGAACGCCCAGGCCATCCTGGACTACGTCAACACCGCCGTGGGCGGCCAGGGCCTGGCCTTCGACGCCAACGGCGTGGCCGCCATGACCGTGGACGGCGACATCGCCTGCCTGTTCTGCCTGGTGGAGCCCGACCACGAGCTGGTGGTCACCCTCTACCTGGGCCGGGTGCACGAGACCGACGCGCCCCTGCTGCACGAGATGCTGTGCGGCAACTACATGGGCGCCTACACCGGCGGCGGGACCCTGGGCATCGACGCCCAGGAGAACCTGGTGGCCCTGCACCAGCACTTCCCCCTGCCCGTGGACGAACCCGCCTGGATCGAGGAGCCCCTGGCCGCCCTGGTGGGCGCGGCGCGCTACTGGCGGGCCAAGGTCAAGGCCGCCTCCAGCGGCCCGGCGGCCCCGGCCCCGAACGCACCCGCCCCGGGCATGATCCGCATCTGATCGCAACGGCGCCGCCACGCGCCAAGGGGAATTCTCATGGGCTTTGAAACCACCCTCAACGTCCCGCTCCTCGGCACCGGGCCCACCCAGGGCCTGGACCAGGGCGTCCAGTCCGGGACCACCGTCCAGGGCGGCATCACCCCCGAGCGCGTCGGCGTCCTCCAGCAGCAGGGCCGCCAGGTTGTCGGCCAAGCGCCCCTGGGCAGCCTGGGCCCCATGGTCAACACCTCCCAGCAGGCCCTGAACCAGGCCCTGGACCAGTGGGAGAGCACGGCGCCCCCGCGCTCGCTCATGCCCAAGAGCGTCGGCCTGAGCATGCCGCCCGACGGCCACCTGGCCCAGGTGGACGGCAAGATGGTCGAGCACGAGATCGAGGCCCTGCCGCAGGACCAGCGCGACCAGGCCGTGCGCGACATGCCGCGCGTGCTCCAGGAGCGCGTGGAAAGCGGCTACCGGCTGTGGGACGGCATCCGCAACGGCACCGTCCACGGCCCGGCCACGGCGGAGAACATCCGCGACCTGACGACCTTCCTCATGGCCAAGGCCAACGAGAAGGGCGCGACCTTCAGCGAGGGCGCCTTCAGCATCGAGGACCCCGGGCACCGCCTGCGCGATTTCCTGGACTCCAGCCCCGAGGTCTACCAGCGGCCCTCCTCGCATATCGACGGCTTCCAGGGCTCCCCCGGCGGCGGGCACCGCGGCATCGACATGCTCGACGGCCCGACCCTGCCCTACGGCAAGGCCACGGTGCTCTACGGGGCCCTGAACGCGGGCACCGAGGGCCTGCCCGGCAACGACCGCCTGTTCCTCAAGATGGAGGAGCACGGCTGCCGCCTGAGTTCCGGCTCCGTGCGCCGCGACCCGGGCGGACCGGCGGACCGGCCCATGCGCTTTTGGCGCGACCTCCAGCAGACCCTGGGCCACGCCATGGGCTTTTTCCGCACCGCGCTGCGCGGCCTCTCGGGCGGGCGGCTGTTCCCCAACGCGCCGGACTCGCGCAAGGAGCGCATCCCCACCGGGCTGTCGCGCCAGTACAAGGGGCTCATCGAAACCATGACCCGGGCGGGCAAGAACGACCTGGCCGACCTGCTGCGCGCGAACAACCCCACCTCCAAGAGCCAGGGCCTGCGGACCATGCTCGCCAACCTCGACATCGTGCTGGCCCAGGACACCCTGACCGAGGGCGAGCGCGCCGAGGTCAAGGGCCTGCGCGACACCATCGCCTCGCGCTACGACCACCTGGACGTGCGCATCGGCGACGAGGTGGTGCTGAACCAGGACGAGCTGGCGGGCACGGCCCCGGGCTCCCATCTCAAGGGCCAGATCCGCGAGGCCGTGGGCGGCCTGCTCTCCGGGCCAACCACCCCGGAAAAAATCAACACCTTCGTGGAGCAGGTCGTGCGCGCCAGCGCCATGCTCGACGGCACCGGCGACGTGGACGAGGGCGTGGACGCGCTCTCCCAGGCCCTGACCGAGGCCACCGCCTCCCTGACCCAGGACCAGCGCCAGCAGCTTATCGAGACATTGCAGTCGCCGCAGTGCCGGGGGCTCGTCGGCGCGCTGGTCGATGTCATCGCCTCGGGCGGCGAAACCCTGCCCGGGGACCTCGGCCAGCAGGACCTCGCCTCCGTGACCAGCACCACCAACAAGGCCACCAACGCCCTGCTGCTGCTGGCCCAGAACCTGGGCCTGGAGGACCACGGCCCGGGCGAGGCCAGCCCCGAGCAGACCCAACAGGTCACCCGGATGCTCGACTCCCTGGGCAAGGACTTCGCCGTGCGCGGCGGCACCGACACCGTGCGCGCCCAGGAAGCCCGGCGCACCGATCTGTCCGGCCAGATGATCGGCATGCGGCCCCTGTCGGAAATCCGCCCGCAGATCGGCCACGGCACCGTGACCCTGGGCCGCGACGTGCAGGCCCTCCAGGAAGGCGAGCCCGACACCCAGGCCATCGGCCAGACCCTGGTGCGCACCCTGACCCAGGACCTGCACACCGACGGCACCCTGGGCGCCAAGGGCCTGCCCCAGCGCTTCATCCCCGACTTCATCCGCAACGGCGTCACCGTCAACGGCCAGTTCTTCACCGGCGACGACAACGCGCCCGAGGGCGTGCTCGGCGAACAGCTCCAGGCCTTCATCGACGCCTGCGGCGGGCCGGAGAAGGCCCAGCAGGTCGCCCGGCTGGTCGGCCAGGGCACCCTGGGCCGCCTGATGTCCGCCCTGGCGGAAGACCCGGCCACGAGCCCGCTGGTGCAGGCCTTCATGGGCCACGGCGGCGCGCCCATCCACGGGATCGACCCGGCCACGGAGGCGCCCTCGGGCATGCGCTTCTCCGTGACCATCGACGGCGAGACCATGAAGCTGCACTGCGAGCACTCCGAACAGCGCTTGGGCAACGGCGACTACGACATGGGCGAGCAGCACGCCCTGGACATCACCATCCAGGGCTTCGGCAGCGACGACCCGGTGCTGCGCCTGGACAACTGGGACGCCCTCTACAGCTCCTGCCCGCCCCAGCGGGTGACCACCCTGGGTGTGGACACCCTGCGCGGGAACAGCACCGAGGGCACCTTCACCGTGGGCGCCCGGACCACCTCGCTGCTAAGCGGCGCCGTGGACAAGCCCGTGATGACCGCGACCATCAGCCAGGGCCTGACCACCGAGCTGGGCAAGGACCGCCTGCTGGGCTACCGGGGCCTCAACCGCGACTTCATCGAGGATTTCTTCCGCAGGCCCATCACGGTGGACGGCCAGACCTACGGCGGCGGCGGCACCAACCTGCCCGAGGACGAACAGCACCGCCGCCTGGACGCCTTCATCGACGCCGTGGGCGGCGAGGGCCCGGCCCGGCAGGTGGCCCAGGTGACCTTCCAGAACGTGTACGGCCTGGTGGACACCACCATGCTCAACTACCCGCCCACCCAGCCGCTGCTGGCGACCTACATGACCCACGAGGGGCCGACCCTGTCCTCCGTGGCCGACTTCACCCTGACCACCAAGCCCGACGGCTCCATGGACGTGCACATGGACTACGTGCAGCAGAAGGGCGCCTCCCAGCATTCGGACCCGCCGGGCCTGGAATTCGGCAAGGTCGGGCGGATGGACTTCACCCTCTCCGGCCTGGGCACCGACGCCCCGCAGGTCGAGCTCTCCGGCTGGGACATGTTCTACGGCCTGAACCCCTCCCCGCCCCAGGGCCACTAGCGGAAAGGAACAAGACACATGCGTGAAGACCTGAACCAGACCCTGGCCACCCTGCGCCGGGAAGCCGAGGAGGCCGACGCCGAACTGCGCCGCCGCCGCGACGCCGTGCACAAGGGCCGCCAGCGCTACCAGGCCCTGCTGGGCGCCGTGGGCCTCACCGAGGAGGAGGTCGCCCTGGCCGTCAGCGAGAACCTGATCCACCCCGAGGCCTACGACATGATGCGCAAGGCCATGGACGAAACCCGGCGCGCCGAGGCCGACGCCCCGGCCGGCGAGGCCGCCGACGAACCCGTCAAGCGCAAGAAGCGCATGATCGTCAAGCTCTAGGAGACCGACCATGGCCGACCTGCTTTCAGCACTCTCCATCGCCCGCTCCGGCACCAAGTTGGACAGCGCCGGCACCGCCAGCCTGACCACGGGGGCCACGGCCAAGCTCAAGGCCATGATGGGCGACAATCCCATGGTGTCCTTCGCCATCCTGTGCGTGGCCGCCGCCGGCCAGGGCCAGGCCAAGATGGAAAAGGCCTACGAGGCCTACGAGGACACCACGGACTACTACAAGGAAGTCAACAAATACTCCCAGGAGGCCGCCGAGAAGCAGCGCGACGCAGCGGACCAGGACAAGGCCACCTACATGTCCAGCGGCATGGTCGCCTTCTGCGACAAGAACAATATCGGCTACTCCACCAAAGGCAACGACAAGAAGCACAACGAGGACGAGTGGCAGAACCTGCGCGACGGCCTGGACTACGAGAAGAACATCGCCTCCACGGACATGAAGATGGCCGGGGCCAAGTTCGACCAGGCCGCCAAGGACTGCGACAGCGCCCAGCAGATGGCCGTGGACTGCGTGAAGAAGAACACCGACGTGTTCGGCACCCTGGCGAAAACGCTCTGAGCAAGGGGGATCTCCCATGTCTTTCGACAAAGAGTACCTGAACGAACAATGGCCCGCCCTGCGTGCCAGACTCATGGCCGAAATGCAGGCCAAGGGCCATGTGCGCGACCTCATCGCCATGCCCCGCGAAGGCCTGGAGGAACTCTACGCCCAGGCCCGCGCGGCCTACGCCGTGGAGGATTACGCCCAGGCCGAGAACGTCTTCATGGGCATGGCCCTGTACGGCGCCAAGGACCCGCGCGGCTGGCTGGGCTACGGCGGCGCCTGCGAGGCCCAGCGCAAATGGGAGCAGGCCGCCCTGGGCTACGGCATGGCCATGGCCCTGACCCCCGGCGACCCCGTGGCGGCCTACCGGGCCGGGGTCTGCCTGATGGAACTGGACAAGCCCTGGGCCGCGCGCGACGCCTTCGAGGCCGCCGCGTCCACCATGGACGCCATGCAGGACAACCCCAAGAAGCTGCCCTACGCCCAGCGCGCCGCGTCCATGCTGCGCATGCTGGACGAGAAAGGGCAGTGCTGACCCCAAGCCAAACCCGCAACCCCCGAGCAATATGATGAACGACCTGTACTCTCCCGAAGCGATGGCCCAGCTCACCGCCATACGCGACACCCTGACCAAGGAAATCGAGGCCTCCGGCGGCTCGCCCCAGGCGCCGCTGCTCCCGCGCCAGGCCATGGAGGGCCTCTACGCCATGGCCCACGCGGCCTACAGCGTGGAGGACTACGCCCAGGCCGAGTCCCTGTTCCAGGCCATGGTCCTGTTCGCCTCCGCCGACCCGCGCGGCTGGCTCGGCCTGGCCGGAGCCTGCGAGGCCCAGCGCAAATGGGCCGACGCCGTGCGCGGCTACGCCGTGGTCATGGGCCTGACCCCGGGCGACCCTGTGGCGCCCTTCCGCATGGGCGTGTGCCTCATGGCCATGGGGCTGCCCGAGCAGGCCCAGGGCGCCTTCGAGACGGCCCGCGAGGCGGGCGAGGCCTCCGGCGTCGCCCCGACCCTGGCGGCCTACGGCAGGCAGGCCCGGTCCATGCTCCGGCTGCTGGAATCCCGTAAAGACACCGCGCGCTGAAGCGAGCCGCGACATGCCGCGCCCAAGGGGGCGCCCAAAGGAGTACGCCATGTCTTTGTTGGGCATCGACACGAGCCAGCTGATCGCGAAGTACCAGGCCAACGAAAGCGAATGGACCGACGTGGAGCTGGCGCTGCAAAAGGCCTTCCCGGGCAAGAGCCTGGAGGAGATCCACGCCGCAGCCACCATCTTCATCGCCCAGAATCCGGGCGCGACCATGGACGAGCTGCTCACGGCCCTGCAAGCGCAGTTCGCCATCAGCATCTCCACCGAGCTGGCCGCCGAAATCCGCAAGGAGTGGGACGAGTTCTCCTCGGCCAGCACCCTGAACCCGGCCGAGCTGCTGGCCGTGCTCGACGACTACGACGCCGACTCGGTGAACACCCACTCCCAGGCCTATCTGATGTTCCTCATGCAGCACCTGCAAGAGGAGATCGAGCGCCTGACCGCCGAGAGCATCGAGGTCTCGCAGCAGGCCGACAAGGGCCGCTACGAACTGGCCAAGGAAGATCTCAACAAGAAGATCGAGGAAATGAACTCCAAGCCCCCGAGCGGCTTCCTGAAATGGCTGGGCGCCGTGGCGGCGGTCATCGGCGCGGCCATCGCCGTGGCCGTGGCCGTGGTCATCTCGGTGGGCACGGGCGGCGCGGCGGCGGGGCTGGCCATCGCCGCGGCGGCCATCGCCTGCACCCTGGCGGTCTCGGCCATCGCGGGGGCCGCCTCGGACGGCAAATACTCCCTTGCGGGCATCACGGCCACGATCCTTGAGGCCTGCGGCGTGCCCAAGGAGACGGCGCGCTGGATCGGCATCGGCCTGGAGATCACCCTGGCCATCATCGGCGCCATCTGCTCCCTGGGCGCGGGCTTCGCCGCCTCGGGCGCCAGCGCCGCCAGCACGGCGGCCAACACCGCCAGCACCGCCACCAGCACGGCCAGCACCGCCGCCACCACCGGCGCCAGCGCCACGGGCGCGGCGGCCACGGCGGCCAACACCGCCAGCACCGCCGCCACGACCATGGAAAAACTGGTCAAGCTGCTGAACATCGCCAACTGCCTGATGCAGGTGGGCGTGGGCGTGGCCACGGGCGCCAAGGCCGTGGTGGACTTCCAGTACACCATGGAGCAGGCCGAACTGCTGGAGCTCAAGGCGCTCATGGAGAAGCTGCTGCAGATCCTCAAGACCTCCCAGCAGGTGGCCGAGGCGCTGCTGGACGCCATCTTCAGCGCCATGCGCGACATGATCACCGAGACGACCCAGAACTTGCTGGAAACGCTGATGAAGACGTCCAGCCCCGAGCTGGCCTAGGCGCGTGCGCCCATACCGCGCGGCCCGGGGCCGCGCATCCACCCAGGAGGCATCATGAGCGACATCACCATCTCCGGCATCTCCACCGCCCTCGGGGCCAACCTGCTCTCCGGCGACGCGAAGGAGTGGCAGGACGTGGAGCAGAAGCTCACCGCCCTGCTGCCGGGCATCGATACCCAGACCCTGAGCGCGGCCATCACCGACTACATCGAGGCCCACCCCTCGGCCACCCCGGGCGAGGTGCTCGAGGCCGTGGTCAACCAGCTCAACCCCGGGCTGGCCGCCGACCAGGTGGCGGCCCTGCGCACGGAGTGGGAGCAGTTCGCAGCCACCACGACCCTGGACGCCGCCAGCCTGCTGGCGGTGATGAAGACCCCCGAAGAGGTGGTCACGCCCCAGAGCGTGCGCGACCTCATGGCCATGCTGCTCATGCTGATGATCGAGGTCATGGGCGAGGAGTCCGCCTCGCAGCTCATGGAGGGCTTCGCCCAGCGCGACGAGATCATGGCCCTGGCCAAGGAGAAGGCCGCCGAAATGCGCGCCATGGCCTGGACCCAGCTCGCCCTGGGCCTGACCAGCGCGGCCATCAGCATCGTTGGCGGCCTGGCGGGCATGGGCTTCAAGGATTCCAGCAAGGCCATGCTCTGGAGCCAGGTGGTCGCGGGCTCGGCCAAGCTCTTCGACACCGCCAGCCAGTTCGCCACCTCCATGATCCAGGCCAACATCGCCGAGATCGAGGGCAAGTCGCAGGTGGCCCAGATCCGCAAGGAGACGGCCCAGAAGCTGGAAGACCTGGCCCGCGATCTGGTCAGGACCTTCATGGAAATCTACAACAGCCTGCTCCAGCAGCAGTACCAGACCATGTCCAAGCTTTCCAACGTGTAGGCCCGCCCGCACGGAGCAAGGACAAGGGGGGAGCGGATGTCTCTTCTGGGCATCGACACCAGCCAGCTCATCGGCCGCTACGAGGACAACCAGGGCGAATGGGCCGACGTGGAGCAGGCGCTGCGCAAGGCCTTTCCGGATCAGAGCATGGCCGAGCTGCACGCGGCGGCCACGGCCTACGTGTCCTGCAATCCCGGCGCCACCATGGACGAACTGCTCACGGCCCTGCAGGCGCAGTTCGCCGTGACCATTTCCGCCGAGCTGGCGGTGGAAATCCGCCAGGAATGGGACGAATTCTCCCGGGCCAGCGCACTGAACCCGGCCCAGCTGCTGGCCGTGCTCGACGACTACGACGCCGACTCCGTGGACACGGGTAGCCGGGCCTACCTGATGTTCCTCATGCAGCACCTGATCAAGGAAATCGCCCGCCTGAGCACGGAGACGGACCTCAAGGCCCTGGAATCGGACATGGAGCGCTACCAGGCCGAGATGGACAAGCTCTACGCGGCCACCACGAAAGCCACCACCGGCACCGACGGCACCGAAGACGCGGGCACCGACGCCACGCGCACCCCGGCGGAACGCTGGCTCTTCGCCGCCGCCGCCGTGATCAACACCGCCATCGTCCTGACCCTGACCGCCGCAATGGCGCTCCTCATCGGCCCCGGGGCCCTGCTCATCATGGGCATATCCCTGACCGTGGGCACGCTGGCGGTGGTCGATGCGGCCACCGACGGCGGCGTGACCAAGGCCCTGGCCGACCTCTTCCAGGCCCTGGGCATGACCGAGGGCAAGGCCGAGCGCACGGCGGAGAACTTCGCCATCCTTTCGGCGGTGCTCTCCGGGGTGCTGGGCATCGCCGCCTACTTCGGGGCCGGGCCGCTCATCCAGGCCCTGACGGGGGCGACGACCCAGGTGGTGCAGGAGCAGACCACCCCCGGCGGCGGGCGCACCCTGCCCGACGATCCGCTGTCCAAGTCCGAAGGCGAGTTCTACCAGGCGCTGGTGGCCGAGCTGGTGGCCCTCTTGCGCCTGGCCCAGGGCCTGGACCTGGCCACCCTGGACGCCATCTTCGCGGCCATGCGCGACGTGGTGACCGAAACGGGCAGCAGCGGCGCGGGCATCGTGCAGCAGGAGTTCCTCCCGAACATGGCCTAGCCGGGCACCACCGGCAGCGCGACCAGGGGCAAACAGGGCGAAGCCCCGGTCGCGGCACGACACTTCCGCCCGGATGACCCGTCATGCTGGAGCAATGGATCGATACGGTGTGCCGCGCCGCAGGCTGGCCCCGCCCCGCCCAGGACGCCCGGGGCCGCTACCGCTTCCGGCTGGAGGGCGGCCAGAACGTGGACGTCGGCTCCCCCGATGGCCGGGTGCTGCGCCTGTCCGCCGACCTGGGGCGCCTGACCCCGGGCCCGGGCGGCGACGCCCTGCTGCGCAAGGTCGGCCTGGCGGCCCTGGCCCGCGCCGCGTCGGACACGGGCGTGGTGTCCCTGGATACGCGCCGGGGCATGCTGTGCTACGACGCCGAGCACCTGCTGGGCATCATGCGCGCCTCGGAGATGCACCTGGCCCTGCAACATTTTCTGGACGAAATGGACTTCTGGGGCGACCTGTGCAAGACTGGCTGAGATTTCTTACTTTTGGGGGCCTTAGGCGTTGAGCACTCCATTTCTTTCCCTCCTCGGACGGTGCCTGACGGCCCTGGCGCTCTGCTGCGCGCTGTGGGCCGGGGCGTGGGCCGCCGGGCCGGACGCGGGGCAGGCCTCGTTCTCCAAGAGCGTCGCCAACCGCTACACCCTGCCCATCAGCTCCATCTTCAAGGTCCGCTTCAGCCACTACGCCGAACAGGCGCCCCTGGTGGACGTGCTGGAAACCTTCGCGCGCACCCAGGGGCTGCGCGCGGCCTTCACGCCCAACGTCAAGGGCGAGGTCAGCGGCATGTTTTCCGACATGTCGCCCGACGAGTTCCTGGCGGCGGCCTACTCGGCCTTCGGGGTCGAGTGGTACCTGATGGACGACGTCCTGCACTTCTACGTGCGCCGCGACCTGGAGCGGCGCATGGTCTACCTCACGGCCAGCAAGCCCACGCGCATGCGCGACATCCTGACCCGCGCCGGGCTGCTCTCGCCGCAACTGCCCTGCGTGGCCGACGACGACGACCGGGTGCTGGCCTTCTCCGGGCCCGCCGAATACACCGAGGGCGTGGCCGCGGCCATCGCCTCCTACGAGGCCGCCTTCCGCAACGACCAGGTGGTGCGCGTCTTCTTCCTCAAGCACGCCTGGGCCGATGACACCGAGCTGGGCTCGGGCAGCGACAAGAAGGTCATCCCCGGCGTGGCGACCATCCTCTCGGAGATGGTCATGGAGCAGCGCGCCGGCGACTCGCAGCTGGCCCTGGGCTCGGGCGCCGGGGCCGCCGTGCGCGAGACCATCCCGCCCCTGCCCGAAGAGCAGCAGATCCTGCGCCTGCAAGACGGCGAAGCGGCCAAGATCCTGGAAGAGCTGCGCCGCCGGGCCAAGGAGCAGATGGAGCTGGACCGCCGCGTGGCCTCGCCCCTGAACACCCAGACCCGGGCCCTGCCCGCCTCCCCGGTGGCCGAGCTGGCCCCCAGGATCCTGGCCGACTCGCGCAGCAACGCCGTCATCGTGCGCGACTCGGCCTACCGCATGCCCTACTACGAGAAGACCATCGCCGAGCTGGACAAGCCCCTGCAACTGGTGGAGCTGCACGCCGCCATCGTGGACGTGGACGTGGACTACTCCAGCTCCCTGGGCGTGAAATGGGGTGGCTCGGGCCACGGCGGGCCGTACACCTCCACGGGCGCGGGCGTCGGGCTGCCGAGCCTCAACGACACCGCCAAGCAGGTGCCCCTGCCCGCCGACCTGCCCAACGCGCTCATCGGCGAAGGGCTGACCCTGTCCACGGTCTACAGCTTCGGCACGGACTATTTCATGGCCCAGGTCAACGCCCTGGAGTCCGACGGCAAGGGCCGCGTGCTGGGCCGCCCCTCGGTGCTGACCATCGACAACACCAGCGCGCGCCTGGAAGCCAGCACCACCTTCTACATCCGCGTGGTGGGCACCGAGGTGGTGGACCTGCGCGAGGTCTCCTCGGGCACCGTGCTCGACGTGACCCCGCACATCATCGAATACGACGACAAGCCCGCGCAGATAAAGATGGCCATTACCGTGGAGGACGGCGGCGACCCCAGCACCGGCTCCACCACCAGCGACATCCCCGCCGTGGTCAAGAAGACCACCATCCGCACCCAGGGCATCGTCAGCGAGGGCCAGAGTCTGCTCATCGGCGGCTACTTCTACGAGCAGGTCAAGGACGACCAGACCGGCGTGCCCGTGCTCATGGACCTGCCCGCCCTGGGCGCGCTGTTCAGGACCAAGACCAAGACCTCCCAGCGCATGGAACGGCTGATCCTCATCTCCCCGCGCCTGTTGACCCTGGACGAGTCCTCCAACGTACCCCAAGAGCTGAACGAACTGGGCTTCTCCGCCGCTCCGGCCTCGCCCCAGTTCGTCACCCCCGGAACGGCCACCAGCGTGCCCAAGCCCGGGGGCTGCGCCGTGCGCACCCGCGATACCGGGCAGGACCCGGCCCCGGCCTCCGGCACGAAGTGGGAGGACCTGCCGTGACGACCCCCGGCGCCACCCCGGTCATCCTGCTGAAATTCTTCTCCGGGCCGCACATGGGCGCGGAGATTCCCCTGCGCCCCGGCGACACCGTGCTGGGCAGCGGGGAAAGCTGCGATATCATCCTGCACGACAGCACCGTGGCCACGCAGCACACGCTGCTCGTGGTGCCTGCGGGCCCCGAGGCGCCGCCCGCCCTGACCCTGCGCACCCTGGACGCCCCCGTGCTCCTGCTGCGCCCCGAGCCGCAGGCCCCGGGCCTGGACCAGCCCGAGGAGCCCGCGCCGGAGAAGGACAAGGCCGCCCCGGCCCCCGACGAGGGCCCCCGGCCCTTCCAGGGCGAGCTGCGCTGGGGCCCGGCCCGGGCCGTCATGCTCGGCACGACCTGCATGGCCTGGCAGGTGCAGGGCCAGCCCTGGGGCGACATCGGCCCGGCGGCCTTCCTGGAGGAAACCGGGCCCCGCCCCGGCCAGGAGCCCGGCGCCGAGGAGCCCGGCGCGCAGCCCGCCCCCGCCGTGCCCGGCGCCCGGGCCCGCCGCCTCGTGCTGCTGGCCCTGGGCCTGCTGGCCCTGCTCTACCTCAGCGTGACCTTCTCGGGCGGGCCCGACACGCACCTGGCCCGCGAGATGGGCCGTGTGCTCAAGGACAAGGGCTTCGAGTACCTGACCGTGAGCCAGACCAGCATCGGCGTGACCATCCAGGGCGAGGTGCCCGAGGCCGGACACCGCAAGGCTCTGTGGGAACTGGCCGGAGGCATGAGCTTCCCGGTGTTCATCGACGTACAGGTGCGCGAGGAGCGCGCCCAGGGGGTGCGCGTGGCCCTGGCCGTGCGCGGCCTGTTCCCCCACGTCGCCCTGGACGCGCAGGACGTGCTGCTCACGGGCTATTTCCGCGACAAGCTCATCGAGGGTGCGGCCAAGATCTGGATCGCCGAGGACATCCGCACCATCGGCGAGGTCCGCTCGTCCATGGTCTACGCCGCCCAGGTCTGGCCGCTGTTCCGCGACGCGCTCATCCGCCACGAGCTGGACGAGCTGGTGGTGGTGCGCCTGCATCCGGGTGTGGTGGAGGTGGAGGGCGAGCTGGACTTCGAGCAGCGCGAGCGCCTGGAGCTGGCCAAGAAGGAGGTCTGCGACGCCCTGAACTCCCCCGTGGCCTTCTGGGACACCCTGACGGCTCCGGGCTTCTCGGCGGAGTGGAACAAGAGCATCAGCAGCAGCCACCGTTCGGCCTTCGCCCCCGACGCGGGCCTGGCCCAGCTTTTCCGCGACGCCCAGGAGCTGCGGGCCTCCAAGGGCCTGTCTTCGGCCCCGGCCCTGCGCGCCGGGCCGGGCGCGTCCGTGGCCCGGGTCACGCCTGTGGCCCCGCTGCCTGCGGGCGAGCCCGCCCCCGGGCCCGGGCACATCGACCTGTCCAAGGCCCCGGTGCTGGACAACGCCCTGGGCGGCGTGGTGGCCCTGGTGCCCACCGAGCCCGACCACTCCTCCATCGACGTGCTGCGCGACGAGAAGGGCAAGGTCGTGCGCGACGAGGACAAGCGGCCCCTGTTGGAGCGCGAGGGCTTCATCCTGCGCGACGACGAGGGCCGGAACATCACCGGCCACGAGGCCATGACCGCCGTGCCCGCCCCGGCGCCCGACGCGCCCATCGCCGCCCTGCGCGACGAGCAGGGCGAAGTGGTGCGCGACGAGCAGGGCCGCCCGCTACTGGAACGCGGAGGCGAGGTGCTGCGCGACACCCGCGGCCACCCCGTGCCCGGGCCCGAGGCCCTGGCCGACGGCGCCCCGGTCATCGTCGCCCGCGACGACAAGGGCCAAGTGCTGCGCGACGCCGAGGACCGCCCGCTGCTGGAGCGCAAGCCCGAACGCCTGCGCGACGAAGCAGGCCGCCCTGTGCCCGGGCCCGAAGTCCTGGCCGATGGCGCCCCCGCCGTGGTGGCCCGCGACGAACAGGGTGCCCCGGTGCTGCAACGCGAGGGCCAGGTGCTGCACGACGAGCGGGGCCGCCCGGTGCCCGCCCCCGAGGCCGTGGCCCCCGGCACCCCCGTGGCCGCCGCGCGCGACGACAAGGGCGAGGTGGTCCGCGATACGCTGGGCCGCCCGCTGCTGGAACGCCCGGGCGGGCTGCTGCGCGACGAGCAAGGCCAGCCCGTGCCCGGCCACGAGGCCATGGTCCCCGACACGCGCATCACCGTCGCCCGCGACGAAGAGGACCGCGTGGTGCGCGACGACAAGGGCCGCCCGCTGCTGGAGCGCGCGGGCGACATCCTGCGCGACAGCAAGGACCGGCCCGTGCCCGGGCGCGACGACATGTTCCGCGAAGGCCCCGCCGCCGTGATCCTGGAGCGCGACGGCAGCCCCGTGCAGGGCGCGGACCAGGCGCCCCTGGTGGTGCAGGCCCTGCGCGACGAGACCGGCGACGTGCTGCGCGACGAGGCGGGCACGCCCATGTTCCCCACCGTGGCCCGCGACGCCAAGGAAGAGGTGCTGCGCGACGAGGGCGGAACGCCCGTGCTGCTGGGCCCCCTGCGCGACGACCAGGGCCGGGTGGTCCTCGACGCCGAGCGGGCCCCGGTGCCCACGGTGGTGGCGCGCGATCCCCAGGACCGCGTGGTCCGCGACGCGGGCGGAGCGCCCCTGGTGGTCGCCCCGCGCATGGACGCCCAGGGCCGCATCGTGCGTGACGAGGAGGGCCGCCCCGTGGCACCCAGGATCATGACCGGGGCCGACGGCCGCCCGGCGCGCGCCGCCGACGGCGCCCTGATCCAGGTGCCCGAAGATGCCACCGATGTTGGCGCAGACGCCACCGCCCCTGCCGCCGGGCCGCAGGCGCCCGTGGATCCTGCCAAGGATTACAGGCAGTTCGGCTCTGGCATGGGCTTTGCTGATGAGCAGGACAAGGACGCGGCTCCCGAGGACATCCTTGGCGGGCTGACCATCGTGGGTGTAACCTTGGAGCCGGTGCCGTTCATCTCCATGAAGGACGGGCAGAAATACTTCACCGGCGGCAGGCTGCCCGGCGGATTCATCATCCGGGAGATCACAGCCGAAAAACTCGTGGTGGAACGCGACGGCAAGGTCGTGACCAGGATTTTCGAAAGGAGGGAATAATGGCCGACGAACTCAAAGATTTCACGCAGGACCTGCTGCGCGACGACCCGGCCGGGCTGGGCCGCGCGCGCCTGCAGGAGGAGCTGGTCCGGATGCAGGCGGGCCTGAAGCGGACCCTGGACGCGGGCGTGGCCCCCGACCAAGCGGCCCTGCTCGGCGCCCTGGGCCAGTCGGTGGACGCCGCGCGCACGGCGGTGGACCGCATGTGGGAACGGTTCAACAACTAGGCAAACAAGGCAACACAACAGGAGGCTCTCATGGCTATCAGCACCAACATGACCATCAGCGAATCCTTCGGGCAGATGACCGACCAGCTCTCGTCGCGGGCCACCACCCTCAAGACGAGCATCCAGGCCGCCCTCAAGGACGGCGACCTCGACCCCATGAAGATGCTCCAGCTGCAGTTCGACATGGGCAACTACAACGCCATGGTCGAGGCCACCTCCTCGGTGACCAAGGGCCTGACCGACACGGCCAAGACCCTGGCCCAGCGCGCCGGCGGCTGATGACGGCAGCCCCAGCCACCACGGCCCGGGGGCGCGCCACCGCCCGCCCCCGGGCCGCGAACACCACCAGGAGGCACCATGCTCTCGACTGTTGACTGCAAGCGCCTGCTGGACATCGCCTTCGCGGCGTCGTCCGGCGGCTTTCCCGGGGAGGCCCGGGCCATCCTGGACGGGCTGGAAAAGGTCTGGCCCGACAGCCCGGAGGTCAAGATCTGCCGGGCCGTGAACCACTACGTGGTCAACGACTTCGACAAGGCCCACCAGTGCCTGGGCGACGTGCTGGCCGCCGACCCGGGCAACGAGTTCGCCCTGGCCCACCTCGGCGTGGTCTACCACCTGGCGGGCGAGGACGGCGAGGCGCGCAAGGCCCTGGAAACCGTGGCCCGCGACGGGGAGGACCCCCAGGCCGTGGCCCTGGCCAAGGCCATGCTCAAGGACGTGCTCTAGGAGACCGCGCATGGACATCGCAGCCCTGACCCAGACGGCGGCCCGGGTGGCCCAGGCGGCGGACGCGGCCCAGGCTGCCACGCCCGCCGCGCCCCTGGCGCCCCCCGCGCCCGGCGCGGTGGCCGAGTTCCAGGCGGCCATGCAGGGCCCGCAGGACGTGGCCCCGGCCGCCGCCCCGGCCACAGGGGCCGATGCGACCATCGCCAGCCTGCTGGGCCAGGCCGACCTGGGCCATGCGGACCTGTTCCGCATCCAGGTCGCGGCCTGCATGGCCTCCTTCGAGGCCCAGCGGAACACCTCGGTGATCTCGGCCATGAACCAGGGCCTGGGCACCCTGGTCAAGTCCTCCGAATGACGGACCCCCAACGGGAGCGGCCAGGGCCCGGCCCGCTCCCCAAAGTCAGGATGCAGACGTGAAGCAGATTTCCGGAACAAGGCGAATCCTGCGATTCATCGCCCTGATGCTGCTGGTGCTGACCCTGGGTGGCTGCATGCAGCCGCTGTACCAGGGCCTGGCCGAGCGCGAGGCCAACGAGGTGCTCGCGGCGCTGCTCAAGCGCGGCATCCTGGCCGACAAGCAGTCCGAGGGCAAGGGGCTGTTCACCGTGCGCGTGGACGACGCCCAGGTGGTCAACGCCCTGGAGATCCTGCGCCGCCAGGGCCTGCCCCAGGAGAGCTACGACACCCTGGGCAGCATGTTCCCCAAGGAAGGCATGATGTCCTCGCCCCTGGAGGAGTCGGCGCGCCTGAGCTACGCCCTGGCCCAGGAGCTGGCCGACACCTGCTCCAAGATCGACGGGGTGCTGGCCTCGCGCGTCCACGTGGTGCTCCAGGAGCAGGACCCCGTGACCGAGGCCGTGACCCCGGCGGCGGCGGCGGCCTTCATCCGCTTCATGCCCGGCTCGTCGGTGGAGCAGTACGTGCCGCACATCCGCAAGCTGATGTCCAACGCGGTGCCCAACCTGAAGTACGACAACGTCTCGGTGTTCCTCTACCCGGCGGCGGAGACCATCATCATGCCGCCGCCCCCGGAATACCGCAGGCTGATGGGCGTGGACATCGCCCCCTACGCCGCGGGCAGCTTCCTGCTGTGGGTGCTCACGGTGCTGGGCGTGGGCGTGCTGTCGGGCTTTGGCGGATTCTGGGCCATGGAGCGCTACAAGGCGCGCCAGGCCGCCCAGGCCGCCCAGGACGAGCAGGACCATGGCTGATCCGGCCCGGATGTCCGGGGCCGACACCGAGCGCGGCTTCTACCGCGAGCTGGCCGCCACGCGCCCCGAGCTGCTCGGGGCCATCTGGCGTTTCAACTCCCCGGGCGCCACGGGAGCCCCAGGCGCGCCGGACGCGGCGGACGCGGCGGGTGCCCCTGGCGCGCCCGGGGCCGTGGCGCCAGCCGTGGCCGCCCTGCTGGCGGCCAGCCCCCGGGGGCGCGGCGTGCTGGCCCGGCTGGCCGCCCCGGCGGCGGGCTTCTGGGCCTTCGAGGAGGAATCGCGGCGCCTGGCGCTGCTCGATGCGCCGACCCTGGAGGCCCTGGCCCTGCATTTCGGGGCGGCGGTCAACGCCCGGGCCTTGGCGGCGGTGGTCGTCCGCAAGGACGCCGAGGCCCTCACGGCGGCCCTGGGCCGGGAGCTTGTGGACTACGCCCGGGGCCGGGGCGGCTTCCAGCTGGGCGAGGTCCGCGCCCCGTTCCTGGCCCGCCATGGCGACCTGCCCCTGGCCGAGCGGGTGCGCCTGCATGGCCGCGAGGCCCTGGCCCTGTGCGCCGGGCGCTGGCCCGAGGCCCTGCGCGGGCTGGCCGCGCGGCGCTTCCCGGGGCTTCTGGACGGCCAAGTGCCCGCCCCGGAGCACGACCGCGCCCAGGCGCGGCTGGTCTGGTTCGGCCTGAAGAAGTTGCTGACCAAGGAGGTCGCACCGTGGTGGGCTCCGTGTTTCTTCTGAAAAAGCAGGCCTTCGAGCCCGCCCCCGGCACCCGGATCGTCAAGGCCGGGGACTACGCGCGCATGGTCGAGGCCAACGCGCTGCTCGAGGAGGCCCGCGCGATCTACGAGCGCATCACCGCCGAGGCCCACGAGGTCTTCGAGGCCCGCCGGGCCCAGGGCTACGAGCAGGGCCTGGAGGAAGGCCGCCTGGAGCACGCCGAGAAGATCTTCGAGGTCGCCGCCCAGTCCCTGGATTTCTTCGAGAACCTGGAGCGCTCGGTGGTCAAGATCGTCACCGACGCCCTGGAACGCATCGTGGGCGAGATGGACGACAAGGACCTCATCCTGCGCGTGGTCAAGAGCGGCATGGCCATCGCGCGCAACGAGCGGCGCGTGGTGGTGCGCGTGTGCCCCGAGCAGGCCCCGGCGGTGGAGGCGGCCAACTCCGAGCTGCTGCGCCATTTCGCGGGCATCCGCCTGCTGGACGTGGTGGCCGACTCGCGGCTGAAGAAGAACGACTGCCTGGTGGAAAGCGAAATGGGCGTGGTGGACGCCGGACTGGAAACGCAACTCGCGGCCCTCAAGCGGGTCATGGAAAAGCGCATCGCGCGCTAGGGGCCCCATGTCCACCTTCGACTACATCACCACCCTGCTGGAAAAAGCCCTGATCGACGCCAACACCGTCGAGGTCCGCGGCCGCGTGGAGCAGGTGGTGGGCACCATCATCCGGGCCACGGTGCCCGGGGTCAAGGTCGGCGAGCTGTGCATCCTGCGCAACCCGTGGGAGGACTGGGAGCTCAAGGCCGAGGTGGTGGGCTTCAGCAAGCAGGTGGCCCTGCTCACGCCCCTGGGCGAGCTGCAGGGCATCTCCCCGGCCACGGAGGTCTACCCCACCGGGGAGATCCATTCCGTGCCCGTGGGCGACGACCTGCTGGGCCGCGTGCTCAACGGCCTGGGCGAGCCCATCGACGGCGGCCCGCCCCTGCGGCCCCGCGCCTTCTACCCCGTGTACGCCGACCCGCCCAACCCCATGGAGCGCCGGATCATCGACAAGCCCATCTCCCTGGGCCTGCGCGTGCTCGACGGCATGCTCACCTGCGGCGAAGGCCAGCGCATGGGCATCTTCGCGGCGGCGGGCGGCGGCAAGAGCACGCTGCTGTCGTGCATCATCAAGGGCACCGACGCCGACGTGTGCGTGCTGGCGCTCATCGGCGAACGCGGCCGCGAGGTGCGCGAATTTCTGGAGCACGACCTGGGCCCCGAGGGCCGCAAGCGCGCCGTGGTGGTGGTCTCCACCTCCGACCGCTCGTCCATGGAACGGCTCAAGGCGGCCTACTCGGCCACGGCCATCGCCGAATATTTCCGCGCCCAGGGCAAGCGCGTGCTCATGCTCATGGACTCGGTGACCCGCTTCGGCCGCGCCCTGCGCGAGATCGGCCTGGCCGCCGGCGAGCCGCCCACGCGGCGCGGCTTCCCGCCCTCGGTGTTCTCCAGCCTGCCCAAGCTCATGGAGCGCGCGGGCAACTCCGACCGCGGCTCCATCACCGCGCTGTACACCGTGCTGGTGGAAGGCGACGACATGACCGAGCCCATCGCCGACGAAACGCGCTCCATCCTCGACGGGCACATCGTGCTCTCGCGCAAGCTGGCGGCCGCCAACCACTATCCGGCCATCGACGTGCAGGCCAGCGTCAGCCGCGTGATGAACTCCATCATCTCCAAGGAGCACAAGACCGCCGCCCAGAAGGTGCGCAAGGTGCTGGCCAAGTACAGCGAGCTGGAGATCCTGGTCCAAATCGGCGAGTACGAGAAGGGCTCGGACAAGGAAGCCGACGACGCCCTGGCGCGCATCGACTCCGTGAACCGCTTCCTGCGCCAGGGCATGGACGAGACCAGCACCTTCGAGCAGACCGTGGCCGCCCTGGCGGAGGTGGCCCGGTGAGCTACCCCCTGGCCGTGCTGCTGCGCGTGCGCACCCTGCGCCAGGACAAGGCCCTGGCCGCGCTGGCCGCCGCCGAGGCGCGGCTGGCCGAGGCCCGGCGCGAGCTGCGCGAGGCCAGGCGGCGGCACGAGGAGTTCCTCGTCTGGCTGGCCGAGGAGGAGGAGCGGCGCTACGCGGCCATCATGGGCCGCGACATGACCCTGGACGACGTGGACGAATTCAAGCGCGGGCTGTGCGCCATCCGGGGCCGCGAGGCGGCCTTCCTGGAAGGCATCCTGCGCGCCCGCAAGCACGTCGAGGACTGCGAGCAGGCCATGGCCCGGGCCCGGGCCCGGCTGCTCGAAGCCCAGCGCGCGACCCTCAAGATCGAGGAGCACCGCTCGCGCTGGCAGGTGCTGGCCCACAAGGAGGCCGAGCGCAAGGAAGAGGTCGAGCTGGAGGACTTCACCCCCGCGCCCTTCCAGGGGCTGGCCCTTCAGGAGGCCAGGCCGTGAGCGGGGTCAAGCCCGTGGACGGCGCTCCGCCCCAGCCCGGGTCCCAGGGCCCCGGCCCCACGGCGGACCCCGCCGACGTGCACGCCATGCGCGCGGCCATGGCCGGGCCGGTGCAGAGCCCGGGGCTGTCGAGCCTGTTCTCGCTCCAGGGCCGGGCGGCGGCCCAGGCCGGGGCGGAGCAGCACGCCGACGCCCCCGGCCACGCGGGCGGCGCGGGCAACGCGGACGCCGACGCCGGGGGCACAGGGGGCGAGGGGGCGCACGACGAAACCGGCGCCGAAGAGCTGGCCGCCCTGGTGGCCGAGCGGGTGCTGGTCACGGACAAGGACTTTTCCGACGACGACGAGGTGCGCATCTACCTGCGCCAGAGCGTGCTGGCCGACACCCAGGTCCACCTGCGGCGCACGCCCGGCGGGGTCGAGGTCCGGGTGCTCACGGGCGACGCGGCCTCCCACGCCGTGCTCGTCGAAGCCAAGGACGCCCTGGGCCGCCGCCTCCAGGCGGCCTGCCAGGGCCATGTGCTGCTGGAAATCGTTTTCATGCGCAAGGAATGAAGGACAGGAGAGCAACCGTGGAGCAAGCCGTCGCCTATCGCCCGCCCGCGCTGCCCGCGCGCGAGTGCCGCCTGCTGGACGCCCTGGCCGGGCGGCTGGCCGGGTTCGACCTGGACATCGGCGGCGCGCCCTGGCACGTGGAGCCCCAGGCCCGCTCCTGCGCGCCGGGGGCGGCCCCCGTCCTGGCGGCGCGCGCGGGCGAGGCCGTGTGGCGCCTGGCCCTGGGGCCCACCCAGGCCCTGCTGGACGCCCTGGGCCTGCCCGACGACATCGACCGCGAGGCCCTGCCCGAGGCCGTGCTCTGGGGCGTGGCCGAGGCGCGCCTTGGCGGGCTGCTGGCGCTGCTGGAGGCCCTGACCGGGCAGCCCGCGCGCCCGTGCGCCCCGCAGGAGGCCCCCGAGGGCCCGGCCTGCTGCCTGGAATTCACGGCCAGCGGGCCCGGCGGCCAGGCCCTGCGCGGCTGGGTGCTGGTGCCCCTGGACGAGCCGACCCTGGCCGCCCTGGAGCGCGCCCTGGCCGCCCGGCCCCGCCCGCCCCGCGACCTGGGCAGCCTGCCTGTGGACCTGTCCATTGAGGCCGGGCGCATGACCCTGACCCTGGCCGAGCTGCGCGGCGCCGCCCCCGGCGACGTGCTGCTGCCCGAGCAGTGGCACCCGGCTTCGGGGTTCGTGCATCTTTTCGCCGCGCCCCTGCGGGTGCGCGCGCCCTGGCCGGATGACCCCGGCCAGCCCTGGACCATCGTCAAGCAAAGCGAGTCGAGCATGAGCCAAGCGGACAAGACGGCGGAGAAGGCGGCCCCGGCCCAGGCCGACGCCCCCAAGGGCGGCCTGGGAGCCATGGAGATCGACGTGGTCTTCGAGATCGGGCGGATGCGCATGACCCTGGACGAGCTCAAGGCCCTGGGCCCGGGGCTGACCCTGCCCCTGCCCAAAGCCCTGGGGCCCGAGGTGCCCGTGGCCATCCTGGGCAACGGCCGCAGGCTGGGCACCGGGCGCATCGTCAGCGTGGGCGAGACCCTGGGCGTGCAACTCACCGAGCTGGACGGACACTCGTCCTAGGACGCCCTCATGGAGCAATTCAATCCGGTCACGCTGATCTTCATCATGGTCACCATCGGCATTGCGCCGTTCGCGATCATGATGATCACCTCCTACGTGAAGATCGTGGTGGTCATCTCGCTGGTGCGCAACGCCCTGGGCGTGCAGCAGATTCCTCCGGCGGCGGCCCTCAACGGGCTGGCCATCGTGCTCAGCGTGTTCATCATGGCCCCCACGGCCATGCAGACCCGCGACCTGCTCATGGCCCAGACCCTGCCGCCCAACGCCTCGCCCGGGCAGCTCATGGAGGTGGTGGGCAACGCCTCGGGGCCCATGCAGTCGTTCCTGTTCCGCAACACGGAAAAGCGCATCCGCACCCTGTTCGTGCGCACGGCGCACCAGGTCTGGCCAGAGGACCAGCAGGGCAACATCCGCGAGGACAACTTCCTGATCCTCATCCCGTCCTTCACCATCTCCGAGCTGACCAAGGCCTTCCAGATCGGCTTCCTGCTCTACCTGCCGTTCGTGGCCATCGACCTGATCATCTCCAACATCCTGCTGGCCATGGGCATGATGATGGTCTCGCCCATGACCATTTCGCTGCCGTTCAAGCTGCTGCTGTTCGTGACCCTGGACGGGTGGCTCAAGATCTGCCAGGGGCTGCTGCTCAGCTACATGTAGGCCGGGCCGCGCGCCGACCCGGGAGGAAGACACCATGGCCATGGACATCAGCCAGATCGCGGGAATGATCCGCCAGGACGCGCCGGGGCTGGCCGTGCCCCAGGACGGGCCCAAGGGCTCGCTCCTGGGCCAGGTCGTGTCCAAGGCCGATGCCATGTCGCTGGTGGCCAACGCCGCCGAGGAAGCCGGGTTCGCCAAGTCCGAGCGCGAGGAAACGCGCCTGGAGGCCCGCAAGCTCAGGCCCCGGGGGCCCGACGTGGACCGCGTGGAGCAGATCCAGAAGTACCTGGAGATCATGGACAAGCAGGGCAAGCGCCAGCACCTGGACGCCTTCATCGCCGCCCTGCGCAACGCCTCCAACCTCGACCCGCGCACCGCCCTGGCCACGGCCAAGCAGTTCTTCTCCGATCCCGGCGACATGGCCACGGCCCTGTTCTCCGCCGGGAAGGAGCTGGGCATGGAGGAGGTCTTCTCCGAGGCCCAGGCCCAGCTCGAAGACGAATACGGGATGCAGGTCCAGACCCGGCTGGCCGCCGGAATCCGCGCCGCGGAGTTCGGCGGCCTGGGCTCGCCCGAGGCCCTCAAGGACCTCTACGCCGGGGCCGTGCTCGACGCCACCTCGCCGGTGGACATCTTCGAGCGCATCGTGGCCGACTTCGGCGACACGCACGTGGACGAGGCCATGGACTTCCTGACCAAGACCCTGGGCGACACCATGAGCGCCACCACCTCGCAGACCGACAAGGCCCTGCTGGAAAGCGTGGCGGGCGACCTGGAGGCTGTGCGCCTGCTGCGCGGGCTGCACGGCAGCTGCAAGGGCCTGCTGGACCGGCTGCACACGGCCCAGGGCATCCGGCCCCAGCTCTCGTCCACCGAGCTGCTCAAGGAGATGCTCGCCCTGCGCGACACGCCCTTCGTCGGCGCCTTCGACATGGAAAACCTGGCCTCGCGCCTGGGCGTGGACGACCTGGAACAGCGCATCCTCTTTTTCCAGGATCTCCAGCAGACGGCCCGCGCCCTGCCCGTGAACCTCTTCCGCGACGAAGGCGGGCGGCTGGGCATCATCGACGCCGTCCAGATGGCCCTGGACGACGCAATCGCCGCCGAGGCGAAACTGTACGAGGACTAGGTCATGCACATTCGCAAGGCGGTGGACGACCTGGGCAGGCAGCTCGGCCTGGACGGCCTGGAGCTGGACGCCAACGGGCTGTGCACCCTGAACGTGGGCGAGGGCGGCTCCCTGTTCCTGGAGCGCCACGGCGAGGCCCTGCTGGTCAGCCTGGCGCGGCGCGTGGCAGGGCACGTGCCCGAGGCCCTGGCCCGGGGCCTGGCCCTGTGCCACGAGAGCGCCCAGCCGCGCCACGGCCTGCGCGTGGGGCTCTTGCGCGACAACGTGCTGGTGGCCTGCGCGCGCCTGGAGCGCCACCACCTGGCCGCCGGGCACCTGGCCCAGACCGTGCCGTACCTTTTCGAAACCCTGGACAAGACCGGAGCGTAGGACCCACATGTCTGGAAAGGTCTCCCTGTTCACGCCCTCGGTGGGCATCACCGCCGTGGGCTCCCCGCGCCAGGAGCCCCTGGCCCTCAAGCGCAGCCGCGTGCTGCCCGCCCTGCGCGCGGGCAAGGCCCGCGAGGACCTGAGCCTGTACGACGGCGACAACCTGGAAAGCATGCTCGACGACTACCTGCGCGTCACCCCCGAGGACCCCGACACCGCCTCGCCCGAACGCTTCACCCGCGCCGTGCAGGAGGGCCTGGAAAAGCTCCACGCCGCCACCGGCGACCCGGCCCTGGACGCCATGCTCAAGGAATTCACCGACGACAACGACCTGCTGCGCATGTACTGCACGCTGGTGCTGGGAGGCTAGGCCGCATGCTGACCCGCCCCCAGCGCGACGCGCTGTTCATGCTCGTGTACCTCTACATCCGCCTGGGCGACACCGCCCGGGCCAGGACCATCCTCGAAGGCCTGGCCAGGGCCTGCCCCGCCGAGGACCGCACGGGCAAATACCTGGCGGGCATCGCCCTGCTCGACGAACAGTACGAGCGGGCCCTTGCGCTGCTGGCGCCCTACACCTCCGGCCCCATGGCCGGCACCGCCGACGCGCCCCTGCTGCTGCTCAAGGCCAAGGCCCTGTGGCACGCGGGCCGCGAGAGCGAAAGCCGCAGCGCCCTGGACGAATACTTCTACCTGGTGGGGACGCACGCATGAGTTTCGCCCGGACGGCCCAACGCGCGGTGGACTTCCTGACCCGCAACAACGACCTGACCCTGGCCGCCTTCCTGGTGGCCATCATCGGGCTGATGATCATCCCCATGCCCACCCCCCTGGTGGACACCCTGCTGGCCCTCAACCTCGGCATCTCGTTCATCGTGCTCATGATGGCCATGTACGTGGGCACGGCCCTGGACTTCTCGGTCTTCCCCACGGTGCTGCTGTTCACCACCCTGTTCCGCCTGGCGCTGAACATCACCACCACCCGGCTGATCCTGCTCCAGGGCGACGCGGGCCAGATCATCGAGACCTTCGGCACCTTCGTGGTCGAGGGCAACTTCGTGGTCGGCGCCGTGGTCTTTCTGATCATCACCATCGTGCAGTTCCTGGTCATCGCCAAGGGCTCGGAGCGCGTGGCCGAGGTGGGCGCGCGCTTCTCGCTGGATGCCATGCCCGGCAAGCAGATGAGCATCGACGCCGACCTGCGCGCCGGGGCCATCGACCAGGGCGAGGCCCAGCGCAGGCGCGACCGCCTGGCCCAGGAAAGCCAGATGTACGGCGCCATGGACGGCGCCATGAAGTTCGTCAAGGGCGACAGCATCGCGGGCATGATCATCACCGTGGTCAACATCATCGGCGGCATCACCATCGGCATCACCCAGATGGGCATGAAGGCCGGCGACGCCCTGCAGAAGTACGGCGTGCTGACCATCGGCGACGGCCTGGTCTCGCAGATCCCCTCGCTGCTCATCTCCATCGGCGCGGGCGTGCTCATCACCCGCACCACCGGCGACGAGTCCGAACACCTGGGCAGCCAGATGGGCGAGCAGATCTTCGACCAGCCCAAGGCCCTGCTCATCGCGGGCGGGCTGCTCTTCCTGGCCGCGCTCATCCCCGGCTTCCCCAAGCCGCAGATGATGACCCTGGCGCTGCTCATCAGCGGGGTGGGCTTCGTGCTGGGCCGCGTGGGCTCCATGCCCGTGGCCATCGACCAGGGCCAGGAGCTGCAAAAGACCCTGGCGCCCACCGTCAGCCCGCGCAAGCGCAAGCAGCGCCAGGTGCGCGACGAATTCGCGCCCACGGTGCCGCTGCTGCTCGACGTGGCTGCCGACCTGGGCGGGTCCTTGCGCTTCGAAGACCTGAACGACGAGATCATCACCCTGCGCCGGGTGCTCTACTACGACCTGGGCGTGCCTTTCCCGGGCATCACCATCCGCCCCAGCGAAACCATGCCCTCGTACTCCTACACCCTGCTGCTGCACGAGATCCCCGTGACCCAGGGCCGCCTGGTGCCCGGCAAGGTCATCGCCCGCGAAAGCGAGAAGACCCTGCAGATGCTCGGGGTGGAGGTGGAGCGCAGCGAGGACTTCCTGCCCGACGTGCCCTCGGTGTGGGTGCCCGAGTCCGCCGTGACCAAGCTGGAGCAGGCCGGGTTCTCCACCATGGCCCACTCGCGCATCCTGACCTACCACGCCTCGGTGGTGCTGGCGCGCAACGCCTCGGAATTCCTGGGCCTGCAGGAAACCAAGTACCTCATGGACAAGATGGAGGAGCAGTACCCCGAGCTGGTGCGCGAGGCCGCGCGCCTGCTCCCGGTGCAGAAAACCGGCGAGGTGCTCCAGCGCCTGGTGCAGGAAAGCGTCTCCATCCGCAACCTGCGAGCCATCTTCGAGGCCATCGTGGAATGGGCGCCCAAGGAGAAGGACATCGTCCAGCTCACCGAGTACGTGCGCTCGGCCCTGCGCCGCCAGATCAGCTTCAAATACACCGGCGGAACGAACCTGCTGGCCGTGGTGCTCCTGGACCCCGCCGTGGAAGAGGAAATCCGCAAGTCCATCCGCCAGACCTCGGCGGGCGCCTTCCTGGCCCTGGACCCCGAAAAGGCCAAGGCCATCATCACCGGGCTGGGCAAGGCTGTGGGCGACTACAGCAAGCGCAGGCAGCTGCCCGTGGTCCTGGCCTCCATGGACATCCGCCGCTACCTGCGCAAGCTCATCGAGAAGGATTTCTACGACCTGGCCGTGGTCTCCTACCAGGAGCTGACCCCGGAGGTTTCCGTGCACCCCATCGGCCGCATCCGCTTCTAGGAGGTTCCCCATGGACCAGTCCGCGCTGAACTACACGTCCCGGGCCCTGTACCTCGTGCTGATGCTCTCCCTGCCGCCCATCGTGGTCGGCTCCATCGTCGGGCTGCTGCTGAGCCTCATCCAGGCCGTGACCCAGCTCCAGGAGCAGACCCTGAGCTTCGGGGTCAAGCTCATCGCCGTGTCCCTGACCATCCTGGTCATGGCCGGGTGGTTCGGCGGCGAGCTCCTGGCCTACGGCAACGAGATCTTCAGCAACTTCAACCGCATCATCGGCTAGGGCCGCGCCGTGGCCGGGCTTGCGCAATTCCTGGCCGACGTGGGCATGGAAAACCTGCTCACGGCCACCACCCTGGGCCTGCCGCGCATCGTGGCCCTGTTCACCGTGGTGCCCTTCCTGGGCGGCGGCGTGGTCACCGGCGCCCTGCGCATGACCCTGGCCCTGCCCCTGGCCGCGTTCCTCTTCCCGCTGCTGCCCACCTTCACCCAGGTCAGCGCCGGGCGCACCCCCGACGAGACGACCCTGTTCATCATCGCCCTGATGGCCAAGGAAATCTTCATCGGCCTGGCCCTGGGCTACCTGGTGAGCATCCTGTTCTGGGCCGTGGAGTCGGCGGGGTTCTTCATCGACAACCAGCGCGGCGGCTCCTCGGCCCAGATGAGCGACCCCATGTCGCAGGACCAGACCTCGCCCACGGGCTCGCTGCTCTTCCAGGCCATGGTCTTCCTCTTCTACACCAGCGGCGGGTTCGTCGCCTTCCTGGGCATGCTCTTCAGCACCTACGCCCTGTGGCCGGTGGGCGAGCTGCTGCCCTGGCCGGACAATCTCGCCTTCCCCATGCTCTTCGCCGGGCAGTTCGGGGTGCTGTTCCTCTATGTGGTGCTGCTCTCCGCGCCGCTGGTCATCGTCTGCTTTCTGAGCGACTTCTGCCTGGGGCTCATCAACCGCTTCGCCCAGCAGCTCAACGTGTTCGTGCTCTCCATGGGCGTGAAAAGCGCCATCACCGCCGTGCTGCTGTTCCTGTACTTCTTCCCCCTGTGCTACATCCTGCTGGAACTCATGGCCCACATCCCCACCCTGCACCTGACCCTGGACAAGGCCTTCGGCCAGCCCTTCGCCCGGCTGCTGCCCGGCGTGTGACCCAGGAGCCGCCATGAGCGAAAAAACCGAACAACCAACATCGAAACGCCTGCGCGACGCGCGCAACGACGGCCAGGTCGCCAAGAGCCAGGAAATCCCGGCCATGGCCACCACCGCCGCGCTCTTCGCCGTGCTCTTCGGCCTGTGGGACTACTTCTACGGCGTGCTCGAAGACCTGTTCCACATCCCCATCAAGGTCATGAACAGCCCCTTCGACGAAATCTTCTATCCCACCCTGCTGGCCGTGCTACTGGACATGGCGCGCATCGTGCTTCCCGTGGTGTTGCTGGTCATAGCCCTGGGCCTGGTCTGCAACATGGCCCAGGTCGGCGTGCTCATCACCCCCAAGGCGCTCATCCCCAAGCTCGAGAACCTGAGCCCCAAACAGTGGTTCAAGAAGGTCTTCTCCATCAAGGGCCTGGTGGAGTTCCTCAAAAGCTGCATCAAGGTCGTGGCCATCACCGTGGCCGTGTGGGTCGCCGTCAAGAACTCGCTCATCCCCCTGCAGGCCATCCCCCGCGTGGGCCTGGGCGGCGCCTACGCCGCCATCGGCGGCCTGCTGTGGGACATCGCCGTGGCCGTGGTCGCCGTCATGGTCGTGGTCGCCGCGCTGGACTACCTCTTCCAGCGCTGGCAGCACAACAAGCAGCTCATGATGAGCAAGGACGAGGTCAAGCGGGAGTACAAGGAGATGGAAGGCAACGCCGAGGTCAAGGCCATGCGCAAGCGCCTGCACCAGGAAATGCTCAGCAGCGGCGCCGCCCAGAGCACCCGCAAGGCCACCGTGCTCGTCACCAACCCGACCCACTTGGCCATCGCCATCTACTACGAGGAAGGCGAAACCCCCCTGCCCATCGTGCTGGCCAAGGGCGAAGGCCCCACGGCCCAGCGCATGATCGCCGCCGCCAAGGAAGAAAACATCCCCATCATGCGCAACGTGCCCCTGGCCCGCAGCCTCTACGCCGACGCCCAGGAACACGCCTACATCCCCGGCGACCTCGTGCGCCCCGTGGCCGAAGTCCTGCGCTGGGCCCAGTCGCTGAAAAAGGGCGAGTAGAACCCGGGGCAGGCGCCTCCGACGGGCAGGGCTCCGCCCTGCACCCGCCAGGGGCAGGCGGCCCCTGGACCCCGTACGCCAGCCCGCAATCGCGCGGCGAAGCGCCGCGCGATTGCGGGCTGGGGCTCAGGATGGGGCTCAAAGGCTGGAGGTTCAGGAAGGGCGTTCAAAACGAAAATTCCGGGGGGCAAGGCGAAGGCACAGGAATCAAACCGGGCCGGGCGAAGCGCCCGGCCCGGTTTTTTTGCAAAGCACCGCGCGCAGGCTTGACCAGCGGCGCACTTCGCGGCCCTCTCTCCAGGCGGCCTTGACTATGCGACATTTGTCGCTATATTCATGTCGTCTGACAAAACACGAGGAGTCCAACATGTCCGGCAAGACCGCAACCAGCCGCAAAGACGACAAAGCGAACCCCGTGCCGGGAGCATTCCAGCTGTCCGGCCTCCCTTCGCCAGAGCCCGGTACTCCGGGCCTTTGGATCGAAAACCTCAAGCGCGAATGCCAGACCCTCGTCGCCGAAGGCATGAAAAGTATTGCACCCAGACCGCACCAGGAAGTGCTCAAGTACATCAGGAGCGGCTTCCACATCGAGGAAATCGACTTCACCGAATGCCTGGTTGCCGTCGGGGACGAATCCATCGCCAACAGGATCGGCATTTCCGTGAGAACGTTGCAGCGGCGCAAGAAGAAGGGCGAGCGCCTGTCCCCGGAGGAAAGCGACAGGCTCTTCCGGCTGCAACAGGTTTCGACTGCGGCCCTCGGCCTCTTCGACGGCAATATGGAAGCCATGCGCCGCTGGCTCAAGACGCCCCTGCCCGTCCTCGGGAACGAAACGCCCCTGAGCTACTCGGACACAGGCCCGGGCGCCGATTTCGTTCTCAGCCTCATCACCCGCCTCGAACACGGCGTCTTCTCGTAATGAGGGTCTTTCGGATCCTCAAGAGCAAGCACGCCGCCAACCCCCTGAGCGGCGACGGTGCGCGGCTGGCCGGCGGCAGATGGAACTCCCCCGGGCGCTCCGTCGTCTATACCGGAGGCTCGCTGGCCCTGGCCCAACTCGAAATCCTCGTCCACCTGCCCGACCCGGGAATGCTGCTGCAATCCTACCACTACGCCGAAATCTTCGTTCCCGACACATGCATCGCCCGGCTCGATGCCGCCAGACTCCCCCAGGACTGGCGAACCCCGGAAAACCCTGCCTGCAAAGAGGCCGGAGACCGCTGGCTGGAAAAAGCCACCGCCGCCGCCCTGCTCGTCCCAAGCGCTGTGGTCCTGGATGAAGACAACCTGCTGCTAAACCCGGAGCATCCTGATTTTCCTGGGATCAAAGCCAACCCTGCCCGCCCTTTGCTCTTTGATCCCCGCTTGGGCTCCTGGAGCCATCCCAAACCCGAAGACGAATAGCGGAAAGGCCCCCACGCCGGGACCGCTCCTTGACGGCGGATCAGCACACAACACGCCGCCACCAAACCGGGCGCTCCGTCCGGCCAGGTTCCTGCGCCGGGCGCCCGTCATGCGCCAGGGTTGACGCCGGGTTCCCCCAGGCGTATTGGTAGGACCAATTTGTTTCACACGAAATTGGTAGGACCGATGCCCGTCAGGAAAAACACCCCCCCGCGCTATCAGGAGGTCGCCCGCAGGCTGCTGGCCATGCTGGAGGCCGGGGAGCTGCGCGAAGGCGACCGGTTGCCCCCCGAGCGGGCCCTGGCCGGGGCCTTCCAGGTGTCGCGCGGCTGCGTGCGCGAGGCCGTGCGCACCCTGGCCGAAAAGGGCCTGCTGGAAAGCCGCCCCGGCGACGGCACCTACGTCTGCGCCAGCCAGGCCGGGCAGCTCGCCCAGGTCCTGGACGCCCAGCGCCACCGCCTGCGCGACATCCTCGAACTGCGCCGCGTGGTGGAGCCCGGCGTGGCCGCCCTGGCCGCCCAGCGCGCCACCCCCAGGGACATCGACGCCCTGAAGGTCCTGGTCTTCGACCAGCAGCGCATCGTCCTGGACGGCGGCGACGACACCGCCCTGGACGCCGCCTTCCACCTCGCCCTGGCCCGAATCACCGGCAACCAGGCCCTGCTGGCCATGCTCGAAACCCTCAACGAAACCCTGGCCGAGACCCGCCAGCGGCACCTGCGCTCCGCGCGCC
This sequence comes from Desulfocurvus vexinensis DSM 17965, assembly GCF_000519125.1. Taxonomy (NCBI): domain Bacteria; kingdom Pseudomonadati; phylum Thermodesulfobacteriota; class Desulfovibrionia; order Desulfovibrionales; family Desulfovibrionaceae; genus Desulfocurvus; species Desulfocurvus vexinensis. The sequence goes on along the minus strand of NZ_JAEX01000020.1, from coordinate 3,184 downwards.
GCAAGGCGGCCTCCCCGGCCTTCCACCTGCGCATCATCACCGCACTGGAACGCAACGACGCGGCGGCGGCGTGCCGCGCCATGGAAGACCACCTGGACGCCGTACACACCGAACTCTTCCCCAAGGAGTAGCACACCATGTTGACCACCATCGCCCTCTACTGCGGCGTGGGCGCCGTGGCCGGAGTCCTGGCCGGGCTTCTGGGCGTCGGCGGGGGGCTCGTCATCGTGCCCATGCTCGTCTTCTGCTTCAACCTCCAGGGCTTCAGCCCCGAATCCATCATGCACATCGCCCTGGGCACCTCCATGGCCAGCATCATCTTCACCTCCATCTCCAGCTTCATGGCCCACCACCGCCGCAAGGCCGTGGACTGGAGCATCGTGCGCGGCGTGGTCCTGGGCATCCTCGTGGGCACCTACGGCGGCTCCATCATCGCCGCCAACCTGTCCTCCGCGTTCCTCAAGGGCTTCTTCGTGGTCTTCCTCTACTACGTGTCCTTCCAGATGTTCACCGGCAAGAAGCCCAAGCCCTCGCGCACCCTGCCCGGACCGGCCGGCCTGTTCGGCGCGGGCTCGGTCATCGGCGTGGTCTCCAGCCTCGTGGGCATCGGCGGCGGCACCCTCTCCGTGCCCTTCATGATCTGGGGCAACATCCCGGTGCACAGGGCCATCGGCACCTCCGCCGCCATCGGCTTCCCCATCGCCATCGCCGGTTCCCTGGGCTACGTGGTCAACGGCCTGGGCACCGCCGGGCTGCCCGAATTCTCCCTGGGCTACGTCTACTTCCCCGCCCTGGTGGGCATCGTCGCCGTGAGCATGTTCACCGCGCCCCTGGGCGTGCGCCTGGCCCACAGCCTGCCTGTGGACAGGCTCAAGCGCGTCTTCGCCCTGCTGCTCTTCCTGGTGGCCACGCGGATGCTCATGAGCCTGCTCTAGGGCGCAAAAAAACCGCCTGCCCGGCGCGGGTCCGGTCTCTTGTCGGACCCGCGTCGCGCGGCGGCGCATTGCCCCCGGCGCAAAAATCTGCCAGCATGGAGCCATGAAGATCAGCGTGAAATGCTATGCCACCCTGGCCCGCTTCGCCCCCGAGGGCGGCGTGTTCGAGGCGCCCGAAGGCACCACCGCCGGGCAGCTCGTCCAGGCCCTGGGCCTGGCCCCGGGCGACGTGAAGATCCTGTTCGTCAACAACGCCCACGCCGACCCGGAGCGCATCCTGGCCGACGGCGACCGCGTCGGCCTGTTCCCGGCCATCGGCGGAGGCTGAGGGTGCCCGCGCCCCAGGGCTTTTGCGCCAGGGCCCGGGCCCTGGCGTGCGCGCTGCCGCGCCCCGGCCAGCCGCCCTGCCCGGGGCTGGACGAGGCCGCCTGCGCCGCCCTGGCCCGCGAGTTCGCCCTGCCCCTGCGCGAGGCCCAGGCCCTGGCCCTGGAATGCGGCCTGACGCCCCAACGCTACCTGCGCAACTTCCAGACCCTGGACCCGGCCCGCCAATGCCGCCTGCTGCGCGCCAGCGCCCTGCTGGTCGGCCTGGGCGGCCTGGGCGGCCACGTGCTCGAAATCCTGGCCCGCGCGGGCACCGGGCGCATCACCGCCGCCGACGGCGACACCTTCGAGCCCAGCAACCTGAACCGCCAGCTGCTGGCCACCGCCCGGACCCTGGGCCAGGCCAAGGCCGAGGCCGCCCGCCAGCGCTGCCAGGCCGTGAACCCCGCCACCGAGCTGGACGCCCGCGCGCAATTCCTGGACGAAGAGGCCATGACGCAACTGGCCCAGGGCACCGCCGTGGCCGTGGACGCCCTGGGCGGCCTGGACGCCCGGCCCGCCCTGGCCCGCGCCGCAGCCCGCGCCGGGGTGCCCCTGGTCACCGCCGCCATCGCCGGGCTGTGCGGCTATGTGGCCACCGTGCTGCCCGGCGCCCCCGGCCCGGCGGCCCTCATGGGCCAGGGCGACGGCGCCGAAGACCTGCTCGGCAGCCCGGCCCCGTCCGTGGCCCTGGCCGCGACCCTCCAGGCCGCCGAGGCCCTGCGTATCCTGACCGGCGAGCCCCCGGCCCTGGCCGGAAAAATGCTGCTCTTCGACCTGCGCGACATGACCTTCGAAACCGTGACCCTGTAAGCGCGCCGCAAGGCGCCCCGGCTCAGCCCGAGAACAGGGCCGTGCGCACGGCCAGGTCGTCGGCGCCGTAATGCTCGCGCCACCAGGGGTGGACCGGGCCGCTCTCGAACACGCGGCTGGCGTCCATGGGCGTCACCCCGCCCGCGAACCCCGCCGCAGCCAGGGCGGCGCCCACGTCCGGGCAGCGCAGCAGGTTCAACCCGCCGCCCACCGTGCGGCGGTACCGCTCCGGCTCCATGGCGTAGATGCCCTTGAAGGGGTCCCGCGTCCGCAAATGGTTGGAAAAATTCACCAGATGCAGCCAGCGGACCCCCGGCGCGCACCACGCGCGCACCCGCGTCAGGGACGCCTCCAGCGGGCTGACATGCTCCAGGCAGGAGTTGGACAGCACCACGTCCACGCCCGCCGCGTCCCCGGCCTCCAGGATGGGCACGGGCCGCACGTCCACCGCGCCCAGGGCGGCCATGAACGCCTCGAAGGTCGGCCCGGGGCCGTACAAAAGCCCCAGCAGATGCCACATGGGCCGGAAATAGCCCTCCACGATGGGCCCGTGGCCCAGCACCCCGGGGTTGAACCCCGGCTCCACCGCCGTGCAGCGCGCCGCGCCCCGGAACACCGCCAGGGGCAGGAACCCCAGCAGCGGCCCGCAGCCAAGCTCCAGCACATGCCGCCCCCGGAAATCCAGCGGCTCCCAGCCCCGGGCCCGGGCCAGGATCGTCTCGTACTTGACCAGGAACTCCCAGGGCCGGGCAGGCTGCATCGCCTTGGACGCGGCGATGCGCTCCAGCGGCGAAACCCGCACCGGGCTGATCTTGTTGCGCACGATGCTCACGACATCGCACAGGGGCAGCCTGTACAGGGCCTTGCACTTGTCCAGAAGCATGGGCGGCAGCAGGGACGGCGGCATGGCAAACCTCGCAACGCCGCAACAGCGGCGCCAAAGTGGAATCGGGCAGCCGGATACAAACCACAGCCCGCCGGGCTTGTCCAGTGCGGCCACGGCCACGGGGGCCAGGGCCCGGCGGGGGCGGGGAAAACCCCCCTTTTCTCCTCAAGAAAAGGGGGGTTTTCCC
>NZ_JAEX01000019.1 GCF_000519125.1 Desulfocurvus vexinensis DSM 17965 | reverse complement strand
GACCCCGGCCCAGGTCAGAAAGGAGCAGACCGCCCCGGTGTCAATAGCGGCCTGATTAGCGCAAATGAGTGTCCAAAAAACTGTAGACCGCTACAGCACGCACGAGGGCACCATGACGAAAAACGCCACGGGCAGGCCCCGGGTGGCGTCCAGCATCCAGCACACCCCGGCCTCGCCCAGCACGTTGGCCACCTCGTGCGGATCGCAGACCACCGCCGCCGTGCCGTGCTCCGCCGCCACGCGGGCAAAGCGCGCGGGCGTGAGCAGCGTGGATTCCACATGGATATGCCCTTCCACCAGCCCCGGGCAGAGCCAGCGTCCGGCGGCGTCCACCTCGCGCCGGGCCTCGCGCCGGGCCGGGCCGGGTTCCCCCGGCGTGTCCACGGCGGCCACGAGGCCGTCCACCACGGCCACGTCGGCCCGGTGAATCTCGCCTGAAAGCACGTTGACCAGCTGCGCCCCGCGAATCACGAGGTCGGCGGGCTCCCGGCCCTGGGCCACGGCCAGCAGGCGGGCCGTGGATGCTGTGTCCGTCTGGTGTGCCATGGCAGGGTTCCCTTCTGTAAAGCTCAAGTGATGCTTCAGGTTTCCGGGGGGCTGTAGGTCCAGCCCTCGGGGGGCTGGGTTTTCCAGCGCTTGTGCAGCCAGTACCACTGCTCGGGGTGGCGGCGGACCATGCGTTCCACGACCTGGGTATAGAACAGGGCGATTTTCTGGATCTTTTCGTCGTGGGTTCCCGTCACGGCCCTGGTGTCCAGGGTGGGTTCGAGATACAGGGCGTAGCCGCCCTGCCCTTCACGCAACAGGAACAGGGGCTGTACCACCGCCCCGGCGCGCAGGGCCAGCAGGGCCGGGCCCTTGTTCACGGCGGCGATGCGCCCCAGAAACGGCAGGAATACGGCCTCGGAGGTGCTGGTGTTGTGGTCCACCAGGAAGGCCGCCCCCCCGCCCCGGCGCAGGCAGCGCAGCACCCTGGGCGCCGCGTTGCGGTGGTCCACCACTTCCAGGCTGGGCCGCGAGCGCAGGCGCGTGGTCAGCGCGTGCAGGGCCAGATCCCTGGGGCGGCGGACCACGATCTGCTTCTCGCGCCCGGGCAGCAGCAGGTGGAACACCGGGGCCAGCAACTCCCAGGCGCCCAGGTGCGCCGAGACGCAGACCAGGGGGCGCTCCTGGCTTTGCAGGGCCGCGAGGCTGGGCGGATCGACGATGCGCAGCCGCTCGCGCACGAAGCGCGGGTCCACGCGGTGGGCCAGCAGGATTTCCAGGAACGAGCGGCCATTGTGCTGAAAACTTTCCAGGGCCGTGGCCCGGGCCTTTTCTGGCGAGAGGCCCAGCAGGCGGACCATGGCCTCGCAGGCCATCTCGCGCCGCTGGGGCAGCGCCCGCCACAGCAGGCGCCCCAGGGCCTCGCCGCGCGTGCGCACCCGCTCGAAACCCCAGCCCAGGCCCCAGGCGGCCAACGACGCGTAGAGAAGATCCTTCACGCTACACCCGCATTGCGCTGTAGGCCCGGGCCAGCCCCGCCCGGGAATGCAAGAACACCCGGCTCCTGAACCAGCCCGGCCCCTTGGCGCGGCGCACCTCCAGGCGCGGCACGGCCAGGGGGTCGGTGCCTGGGCCCACGGGGCCCCGGCGCAGGGTCAGCACGAGGTCCAGCCCCGCCTCGCGGGCCGCGCGCCGGGCCATGGGGTGCCCCTGGCCCCAGGGCCAGGCCAGGGCCGTCACCGGGCGGCCCAGCAACGTTTCCAGACCCTGCCGCGAGCGCGCGAGATTGTCCAGCACCCGGGCGTGCATCTCGGCCTCGGTTTCGGCCCGGCCCTGCCCCTGGCGCCACAGCGGCCCGGCCAGCTCCGGGGCCAGACGCGGCGCCGGGCCCGGGCGGGCCCCCTCGCGCCACGGGGCATAGGCCCAATGTTTTGGAATATCGGTCAGTTCCGCCCGGCCCGTGGGGCCCATGGCGTGGGTCAGGGAATGGCTGCCCACGTCAAGGAGCCCGGCGTCCGCCAGCTCGCGCAGCTCCGCGCCCGAGAGCCAGGCCGAGCGGTCCCCGGCCAGGGTGAAGGCCTCGTGCGCGGCGTCGGCGACCACCTCGCCCTCGTGGCGCGGGGCGCCGTCCGCGCGCAGGCGGTTGTTGATGACGAACACCGCGCCGCGCAGGCCGAGCTGCGCGAACAGCGGCGCCACGCGGGTATACAGGTCGCAGAAGCCGTCGTCGAAGGTCAGGCACACCGCCGGGGCGGACAGGGGCTCCCCGGCCAGCACGCGGCGCAGCTCCCCCAGCCCCAGGGTGCGCACCCCGCTGGCCGCCAGCCAGCGCATCTGCTCCGTGAACGCCGCCAGGGGCACGCCGTTGCCGCCGATGTTGTGGTAGCACAGCACCGGCACGCTGCTGCGCCCCAGCCACTCAGCCCAGCCCATGCAGGCGCGCCTCCAGCTCACGCACGGCGTCGGCCAGGGCCTGTCCGCGCAGCGCCCCGGAGGGCACGGCGTAGGGCCGGCCGAAAACGATGCGGCAGGTGGAGAACGGCAGGGGCAGCTCGAAGCGGTCCCAGGCCTTGCGGAACACGAAGGCCCGCGAGCAGCGCACCCGCGCGGGCACCAGCGGGGCCCCGGCCAGGGCGGCCAGCAGCAAGACGCCGTCCTTGGCCTTGTGGCGCGGGCCGCGCGGGCCGTCCACGGTGACGAAGCCGTTGACCCGTCCCGCGCCCTCGCGCATGGCGCGCACGGCCTGGCGCAGGGCGGCCAGCCCCTGGCGCGAGCTGGACCCGCGCGCGGTGTCCACCCCCAGGCGGTTCAGGACCCGGGCCAGGACTTCGCCGTCCCTGCTGGCGGAAACGATGGCCACCCAGCGCGTGTCGCCGCGCAGGGCGGGGAAGCAGAACAGCTCGTTGTGCCAGCAGGCGACCACCGTGGGCGTGCCCGCCGCCCACAGGGCGCGCAGGGCGTCGTAGTTCTCCACGCGCAGGCGCACGGTGAGCAGCACAAGCCGGTACAGCGCCGCCAGCAGCAGGGACACCAGCCCGGCAGGCAGGCGCAGCCTCACGCGGGCTCCATGTCGCAGCCGGGCAGCCCGTCCTGGGGTTCGTCGCGGAACTGCATGCTGTGCAGCCGGGCATAGAGCGGACAGCCCGCCAGAAGCTCGGCGTGGGTGCCCGTGGAGACCACCCTGCCCTGCTCCATGACCACGATCACATCCGCGCCGACCACCGTGGACAGGCGGTGGGCGATGACGATGCTCGTGCGGTTCTGCATCAGGTTTTCCAGGGCGGCCTGCACCTTGCGTTCGGATTCGGTGTCCAGGGCGCTGGTGGCCTCGTCCAGGATGAGCAGCGGCGGGTTCTTGAACAGCGCGCGGGCGATGGTCAGGCGCTGCTTCTGCCCGCCCGAGAGCTTGACCCCGCGCTCGCCCAGCACGGTGTCGTACCCGGCGGGCATCTGCTGCACGAATTCGTGGGCGTAGGCCGCCCGCGCGCAGGATTCGATGCGCTCCGGGTCCACCTCCCCGTGGCCGTAGGCGATGTTGTCGCGCACGGTGGTGTCGAAGAGGAAGGCGTCCTGCGAGACGATGCCGATGTTGCGGCGCAGCGAGGCCAGGGTGTAGTCCTCCACGGGCCTGCCGTTGAGCACCACCGCCCCGGCCTGGGGCAGGTAGAAGCGCGGCAGCAGGTTGACCAGCGTGGTCTTGCCCGAGCCCGAGGGGCCGACCAGGGCCACGCGCTGCCCGGCGCGCACGGTCAGGCTCACGTTGTGCAGGGCCGGGCGCGCGCAGCCGGGGTAGGCGAAGGTCACGCCCTCCAGGCGCAGCTCCTCGAAGGGCCCGGCGAATTCCGTCTGCCCGCCCTCTTCCTGCACGATCTCGGGCGCGTCGAGGATCTCGAAGACGCGCTCGGCGCCAGCCAGGGCGCGCTGCACGTCCATGTTGTAGCTGTTGAACTTCTTGATGGGCTCGTAGATCAGCCCGGCGGCGGCCACGAAGGAGATGAACATGCCCTGGGTGATCTCGCCGTCCATGACCTGCTGCCCGCAGTACCACATGACCACGGCGATGCCCAGGGCGCCGACCATGTCCATGATCGGCGAGGACATTTCGCTGAACACCACCTCCTTGCGGGCGATGTCCACCAGGCGGCGGTTCTCCACGGCAAAGCGCGCGTTTTCGTGGCGCTCGGTGGCGAAGGCCTTGACCACGCGGATGCCCGAGAAGGCCTCGTTGAGGATCACCGAGATGTCCGAGAGCTTGACCTGGTTCTTGCGGCCGATCTTCCTGAGCTTCTTGCCGAAATAGATGATGGGGTACACCGCCAGGGGCAGCACGAAGACCGCCAGCGAGGCCAGCCCGGGGTTCATGTAGAAGGCCACCCCCAACAGCCCGATCACCTCCAGGACGCTGCGCACGAGCATGACGATGGCCGGCAGGCTGTTGCGGATCATGTTCACGTCCATGATGATCCGCGACTGGAGCATGCCCACCTGGGTGTCGTCGAAGAAGTTCATGGGCAGGCGCAGAATCTTTTCGTGCAGCTCGTTGCGCAGGCGTTCGAGCACCTTGAGGCCGCACATGCGCATCAGGTAGTTCTGGGCGTAGCGGAACACGCCCTTGAGGGCGAAGACCAGGATCATCAGCAGCGGGTAGACCACGAGCTTGCTGCGGTCGTGCTCGGCGAAGATGGAATCCCATGCGGGCTGGAAAAGATAGGCCGAGGCCGAGGAGCTGACGGCCACGATACCCATGGACACCACGGCCAGGGCGATGGAGGTCTTGTAGGGCGTGAAGTAGCCCAGGCACCGCCTGAGCAGCACCGGGCTGCGCAGGTAGTCTTTCTTGCTGTCCGATCCCACTGTGCGTCCTTGTCTTGCGGGCCTGGGGGCACGGCGCCCCGCTGCGTCCGAACGGGCACTGGATACGCCAAGCGGGCCAAGAAATCCAGCCCGGAGCGGCGCCCGGGGCACAGGGCCGCCAGCGGCAGGCCCGTCGATGCTTCAGGCCAAAAACCATTGGAACTAACGATTTGACCCGCCGCAGCCCCCGGGGTTCATTGGGGCATCACCCCGCACAAGGAGCGCCCCATGACCCCGCCCGTTCTCGACTGCCAGGGCCTGGCCTGCCCGCAACCCGTCCTGCAATGCAAACAGTGCGTCGATACCCAGGCCCCCGCCGTCCTTGAGGTGGTGGTGGACAACGAGGCCGCGCGCGAGAACGTCACGCGCTACCTGGGCACCCGGGGCTACGCCGTGGCCGTGCAGGCCGAGGGCGGCGCTTGGCGCCTGACGGCCCAGCGCGAAGGTGAGGCCGGGGCCGACGCGCCCTGCGGCTGCGAGGTGCTTTCCGGCGCGCAGCTCACGGCCCTGGAGCAGAAGGTCTGCGTGTTCCTGCCCTCGGAGTTCGTGGGCGCGGGCGACGACACCCTGGGCGCCAAGCTCATGGCTGCCTTCCTGGGCACCCTGCCCGAGCTGGGCGGCGAATTGTGGCGCCTCGTGCTGGTCAACGGCGCGGTGAAAATGACCGTGCCCGGGCACCCGTGCTTTGAAAAACTCGCGGCCCTGGCTGAGGCCGGGGTGTCCATCCTGGTCTGCGGCACCTGCCTGGATTTCTTCGGCCTTCTGGAGCGCAAGGCCGTGGGGCAGACCACCAACATGCTCGACGTGGTCACCAGCCTGCAGCTTGCCAGCAAGGTCATTCGCGTCTAGGTTCGCGCCATGGCGCGAAACACCCCCCCCGTACAGAAGCCGCAGGCCAGCCCCGAGGCCGCCCTGCTGCGCATCAACAAGGCCCTGGCCGACGCCGGGGTCTGCTCACGCCGCGCCGCCGACGAGCTGGTGGCCGCCGGAGCCGTGACCGTCAACGGCCAGCCCGTGACTAGCCCCGGGCTGCGCATCGACCCCGCCACGGACGTGGTGGAGCTGCGCGGCCAGCGCGTGGCCGTGCCCGTGCCCGGGGCCCGGGCGCACACCCTGGTCATGCTCAACAAGCCCACCGGCGTGGTGACCACGGCCAGCGACCCCCAGGGCCGGACCACGGTGCTCGACCTTGTGGGCGACGCCTTCGGCCCGGCGCGGCTCTACCCCGTGGGGCGGCTGGACTATTTCTCCCAGGGCCTGCTGCTGCTCACGGACCATGGCGAACTGGCCAACCGCCTGACGCACCCGCGCTGGCATCTGCCCAAGGTCTACGAAGTGCTGGTGCGCGGCACGGTGCCCCCGGCGACCCTGGCCCTGTTCTCCCGGGGCATGACCCTGGCCGACGGCCAGGCCCTGGCCCCGGCGCCCACGCGCGTGCTGGGCGTGGCCTCCCGGGCCACGAGCCTGGAAATGACCCTGACCCAGGGCGTGAACCGCCAGATCCGGCGCATGTGCGAGCAGGCGGGGCTGACCATCCTGCGCCTGACGCGCGTGGCCCTGGGGCCCCTGCGCCTGGGCGAGCTACCCGAGGGCCAGGCCCGGGCCCTGACCCCGGGCGAGGCCGTAGCCCTGCTGCACGCCGTGGGCCTGGGGCCCGCGCCGGAGCAGGCGCCCCCTGCGGGCGCCCCCGGGGCTGGAAAACCGCGCCCCCCCGCGCCCGCCAAAGCCCCGGCCCGCACGACCAAAGGTCAGCCCGGCGGCGCCGCGCGCGGGCCCCGGCGGCGGGGCTGACGTCCCGGGGCGCCCTGCCCCGGCGGCCCTTCCCCCGCGCCTACTGGCCCAGGGTTTCCACCGCCGGGCCTTCCTTGCCGCGGTTGTCGAACACGTCGGCGCCCTGGGGCGGCGCGAAGGCGAAGACCTCGGCGGGCAGCTGCACATCGAAGACCATGTTCTCCAGGATCACGGCGTTGGTGTTGCCGAAGAAATCGACGATCTCGATGCGCGTCATCACCGTGGAGCTGGGGTCCACCCACACCGTGGCCTCGACCATGGACGGCTCGGCCTTGCGCGGCATCAGGTGCAGCCTGCGCAGGCCCGCGTCGTCGCCCTGGTCCTCGACCCAGAAGTCCTCGTCCAGCCGGGCGTTGCCCGAGATGAAGCGCAGCATGGTCCGCGAGTCGAGCACCTGCTCCACGGTGTAGCGGTAGGCCGTCTGCTCCAGCTCGTACCAGGCCCACACGTCCTGGGCGCCGACCACCAGCAGTTCCGGCTCGGGGGTCATGGTCTGCCAGCGGATGAGCGAGGGGCGCTTGAAGCGGATGGTGCCGGTGCGCGTGCGGCTCTCGCCGCTGGCGGCGTTGACCAGGGTCTGGCTGAAGGCGGCCTCGAAGGTCGAAAGCGTCTCGTAGCGGCGCTGCATGGCCGCCGTGAGGGCCGAGGGCTCCTGGGCCCGGGCGGGCGCGGCCAGGGCGGCGGCCAGAAGAACCAGGACCAGGAAACGGAACAGGGGCATGGGGCCTCCGGGATACGTGGGTTGCGCTTGGTTTTGCCAAGGTATAATGCAGGGTGTGCCCCGCGCAAGGGGTTTGCGCCTCCGCACCGCCCGGCCCCAGGAGCCCGCCATGACCACCGCCCCCGCCGTCCAGCCCGCGATCACCCAGCTTGAGCGTCGCCGCATCGAGGCCGAGATGCTGGCCGATGTCCACGCCGCGTTGTGCGAGGTCATGCCCGGCCCCGAGGCCGTGGCGGCCATCGCCCGGGCCACGGCCCGCGCCGCGCACAGGGCCGGGGCGGCCTTTGCCGCCGCCGCGCCCGGGGGGCCGGGCCTGGAGCATTTCGCGGGGGTGGTGGATGTCTGGCGCGCCGGGGGCGCCCTGGATGTGCAGGACGTGGCCCTGGATGCCCGGACCCTGCGCCTGACCGTGACGCGCTGCGCCTACGCTGAGCTGTACATCCGGGAAATGGGCCTTGCGCCGGAGCTGGCTCAGGCCCTGTCGTGCTCGCGCGACGCGGCCTTCGCCCGGGGCTACTCGCCCCGGCTGCACATGGAGCGTTCCCGGACCATCGCCCAGGGCGCGCCGCACTGCGCCTTCCTCTACCGCTGGGACGGCTAGGCTCCCGGCGCCTCCGGCCCCTGGCGCGGGAACAGCCTGCGCATGGTGCCGTCCACCTCCTCCAGCCAGCGCGCGCGCTGGGCCGCATCGGACAGGCAGACCACCCCGAAGGTCCGGCGGTGCACGTCGTGCACACCGCACAGGCCGAAGACGCAGTTCTTCCACAACGTGTCCAGCGGGTCGCCGAACACGGCGGCCTCGCGCTCGGCCTGGGTGTTGGACGTATTGAAGACCACGGCGCGCCGGGCGCGCAAGAGCCCTTCGGGCACGCCCTCGCCCCCGTCGCCGGGCACGAAACGGTAGGCCACGTCCACGCGCACCACGCGGTCGATCCAGCCCTTGAGCACGGCGGGCGGCATGCCCCACCAGTTGGGATGCACGACGACGATGCCCTCGGCGGCGGCCAGCTCGGCGCAGTGGGCGCGCACCTCGGGCGGCAGGTCCGCCCCGCGCGCGCTCTCCCCGTCGGGCAGCAGGGGGTCGAAGCCCTCGGCGCAGAGGTCGTGGAAGGTCACGGCGTGGCCCTCGGCTTCGAGGGCGGCCACGGCGGCGGCGGCGATGGCGTGGTTCAGGCTGCCCGGCGCGGGGTGGGCGAGGAGGACCAGGATGTTCACGAAACGCTCCTTGCGTGGGCGGGGCGCGGGCAGGCGGCATGCCCGCCAAGGCCCCGGGGGAGGATGAAAAACGGGCCCCGGGGCAGCCCCGGGGACAAACGAAAAACGGGCCCCGGGCAGCCCCGGGGCCCGGGCGCGTCAGCCCTTGAGCACCGTGCGGGGTTTGGCGCCGTCCGCCGGGCCGATAACCCCGTCCTGCTCCATCTGCTCCACGAAGCGCGCGGCGCGGTTGAAGCCGATGCGGAAGCGGCGCTGGATGAGGGAAATGGAGGCCTTGCCCTGCTCCATGACAAAGGCCACAGCCTCGGGGTAGACCGGGTCGTCGGGGATGCCCTCCCCGCCCCCGCCGCCGCCTTCGTCGCCAGCGTCCTGGGCGTTTTGCGCCTCGCGCGACCATTCGCCGAAGTCCAGGCCGTACTGCGGCTCGGCCCGGGCCTTCCAGAACTCGATGACCCGCCCGATCTCCTCCTCGTCCACCAGGGCGCCGTGCAGGCGCACGGTCTTGCCGCCACCGGGCTTGAAGAGCATGTCGCCCTTGCCCAGCAGGTGGTTGGCGCCCACGGTGTCCAGGATGGTCCGCGAATCCTGCGGGGAGGTCACGGTGAAGGCGATGCGGCTGGGGAAGTTGGCCTTGATGAGCCCGGTGACCACGTCCACCGAGGGCCGCTGGGTGGCGATGATCATGTGGATGCCCGCCGCGCGCGCCAGCTGCGCCAGGCGCACGATGGAGGTCTCCACCTCCTTGCGCGCCGTGAGCATCAGGTCGGCCAGCTCGTCGATGACGATGACCAAGAGCGGCAGGGGCGCGAGGTCCGCGAACTCGGCGGCCTGCCCGGCGGGCAGGGTCTCCAGCTTGCGGTTGTAGCCCTCGATGTTGCGCACGCCCAGGCGGGCCATGGCGTCGTAGCGCTTCTCCATCTCGTACACGGCCCAGTCCAGGGCGTTCTTGGCCAGGGCCATGTCCGTGACCACGGGGTGCACCAGATGCGGGATGTCCGCATAGACCGACAGCTCGATGCGCTTGGGGTCCACCAACAGCAGCTTGACCTGTTCCGGAGCGGCTTTATACAGGAAAGACAGCAGGATGGAGTTCAGGCATACGCTCTTGCCCTGGCCCGTGGCGCCCGCCACGAGCAGGTGCGGCATGCGCGCCAGGTCGGCCACATGCGGGCGGCCGTGGATGTCCTTGCCCAGGGCCAGGGTCAGCAGCGAGTCCGACCCGGTGAAGGCGGCGGACTGCATGATTTCGCGCAGGTAGACCGTCTGGCGCCGGGCGTTGGGGATCTCCACGCCCACGGTGTCGCGCCCGGCCAGGGGCGCCTCGATGCGCACCGCCGAGGCCTTGAGGGCCAGGGCCAGATCGTCGGACAGGCCCGCGATGCGGCTGATCTTGACTCCCGGGGCGGGTTTGTACTCGAACATGGTCACCACCGGGCCGGGCACCACGTCCTGCACCTCGCCCTGGATGCCGAAGTCGTTCAGGCACGATTCCAGGCTGCGGGCCTGGGCGTCGAGCACGTCCTTGGGGATGGCCGGACCGTCCGCCGGGGGCAGGCGCAGGAAGTCCAGCGGCGGCGGCCCGGCTGCGCGGGCGGCCTCGGCCGGAAGCGGGGCCGGGGCGGCGGCGGGCTGCGCGGGCAGGGCCTTGGCCGGTTTCGCGCGCTTGCGCAGCACGGGCAGCTCCTGGTCGTCTGCGGCCAGGGCGCGCTGGCGGTCGGCGTCCTGGGCGGAGGCGGCGGCGCGCTGGCGGCTGCTGCGGCGCTGGGCCAGGGCGCGGCCCAGGTCGAGCAGCTGCCCGCGCACGCGGCGCAGGAACCCGCCCCAGGTCAGGCCGATGAGCAGTTGCAGGGCGGCGGCCAGGGCAAAGGCCCCCAGCAGCCCCGCGCCCAGGGGCCGCAGGTAGTACAGGGCCTGGGTATGCAGCACCGTGCCCAGCAGCCCGCCGCCCGCCACGGCGCCCACGCGCAGGGAGCCGCGCGCCCAGTCGGCGGCGCCAAGGCCCATGACGCACAGCAGCAGCAGCCCCAAGCCCGTCCAGCGCCACCACGGCGGGAACAGCCGGGGCACGAAGTTGCCCAAGGCCAGCATGGCGAAGGCCACGGGCACCAGGAAAGCCCCCAGGCCCAGGAGCACCACCAGCAGGTCCGCCGAGTAGGCCCCCAGCAGGCCCACGGCGTTGACCACCCGGTAGCCCGGGCTGACGGCGTTGTTGAAACTCGGGTCGGCGGGGCTGTACGTCACCAGGGACGCCATGAGCGCCACGGCCCAGAACAACAGGGCCATGGCCGCGATTTCCCGGAGCAGCTTGCTGGTATACGTCGTCCTGCCCTCCCTGGGGGCGGCGCGGGCCGGGCGGCCCGCGCCGAAGGGCGCCCGGGGGCGCTATTTATCGCGGCTGATGTAGCTGGCGGTGCGCGTATCGACCTTGATGCGCTCGCCCTGCTCCACGAACAGCGGCACCTGGACCACCACCCCCGAGGAGAGCTTGGCGGGCTTGGTGGCGCCGCTCACGGTGTCGCCCTTGACCCCGGGCTCGCACTCGGTGATCTCCATGACCACCGAGGCCGGGATGTCGATGTCCAGGGGCGCGCCGTTGTACAGCAGCACCTTGACCTCGGAGCTTTCCACCAGGAAGCCGCCCTTGGCCCCGCACACCGAGGCCGGGATTTCGGTCTGCTCGTAGCTGGTCATGTCCATGAACACGAAGTCGTCGCCGGCCTGATAGAGATATTGCATGGTCCGGGTTTCCAGGTCGGGCTTGTTGACCTTCTCCCCCGAGCGCATGGTGTTGTCGATAACCCGGCCGTTGAGCAGGTTGCGCAGCCGGGTGCGCATGACGGCGCCGCCCTTGCCGGGCTTGTGGTGCTGGTGTTCGATGATTTCATACGGCACGCCGTCGATCTCGATCTTCATGCCGTTCTTGAACTCGCTGGTGGCGATCATTGCCATGGACTATCCTCCGGACGCTTTGTGTCTACTTGGTTGGGGTTGATTTGAGATGGCGCACCAGGGCGGCCACGCCCAGGGCGTAGGAATCGATGCCGAACCCGGCGATGACGCCGACCACGCAGCGGGCCATGTGGCTGTGGTGCCGCACGGCCTCGGGCCGCGCCCAGACGTTGGAGAGGTGAACCTCCACGGCGGGCACGCCGATCCAGGCCAGGCAGTCGGCCAGGGCCAGGCTGGTGTGGGTGTAGGCGCCCGCGTTGAGTACCACGCCGTGGATGCCCTCGGCCCGCGCCCGCTCCAGGCGGTCGATGAGCTGGCCTTCGCCGTTGTGCTGGTCGAAGTGTAGCGCCACCTCGTCGGCGGCGGGGCCCAGCAGCGTACGCACCAGCCCGGGCACGGCGTCCATGCCCTGGTGGCCGTAGATTTCGGGCTGGCGCTGGCCCAGGTGGCCCAGGTTCGGGCCGTTGAGCACCAGGATGTCGTATCTGGCCATGTGGTCCATCCGGGGGGGGTTGGGCGGGCGGGCCGCCGGGTTGCACCCCTGTGTATATGTTTCGCGGGCGGTTGGCAAACACGGCGATGGTGTGCATACTGCCCCGCACGGCGCCGCCGCACCGGCGCGCCGCACCGAAGCCCGGAGCCCCCGTGACCCGACCGACCATGGAACTGGAACGTACCGTCTACCTGCTCAACCAGCTCGAGCCCATGCCCGCGCCGCAGATCGCCCTGGCCGGGCGCTCCAACGTGGGCAAATCCTCGCTGGTCAACGCCCTGGCCGGGCGGCGCAAGCTGGCCAAGATCAGCTCGACCCCCGGCAAGACCCAGAGCCTGAACTTCTACAAGGTCGCCCCCTGGGGCTTCTATCTGGTGGACCTGCCCGGCTACGGCTACGCGCGGGTGAGCAAGACCGAGCGCGCCAAGTGGGGCAAGCTCATCGACGCCTACATCCAGGGCAACCCCTGGCTGCGCGCCGTGGCCGTGCTGCTCGACGCCCGCCACCCCCCGCAGAAAAACGACATGGAGCTCATCGGCTACATCCAGGGCAAGGGCGTGGCCGTGCTGCCCGTGCTGACCAAGGCCGACAAGACCCGCCAGCGCGACCGCGAGGCCGTGCGCAAGCAGTGGGCCCTGCTGCTGGACAGCGAAAAGCCCCTGGCCACCTCCAGCGAGACGGGCCTGGGCATCGAGGCCTTGTGGGGCGCGTTGCGCGAGGTCGCCCTGGGGCCGCAGGTGGACGGCGAAGACGCGCCAGCGGCCCCTGCTCCGGAGCCGAACGCCTCCTGACCCGGCTGACCGCCGAAAAAATCCTTGCACGCAGGTTGAGCAGCGCCCGTCACAGGCATGGCGCAAGGCCGTTTACGCGTGGCGCACCGGTGGCGGTGCCCCAGAGCCTGAACGGCCTTGCGGCGCGCGGTGGGAGGCTGTTTTCCGGCGCCCCGGGCTACGCCGCCGCCCCGGGCCGGTGCGGCCAGACCGTCCAGGCCAGGCGCCCGCCCGCCAGGGCGTAGAAGATGACGTTGCCCAGCCACGCGCCCAGCCAGGGCGGCAGCATGCCCTTCTGGCCCAGGGTCACGCCGATCATGAACACCGCGTAGTAGGCGAAGGTGACCACCAGCGACAGGGCCACGTTGAGGTAGACGTTCTCGAACAGCGTGACCATGGCCAGGGCGATGAGGCCCATGGCCAGCACGCTGAAGGCGTAGGCCCATTTCATGTGCCATGTGGTCAGCAGGCGCTCGACGTTGGAGCCCGCCGCGTCCAGCTCGCCGATGACCCGCGCCAGCGTCCACATGGGCAGCCGCGAGGGGTCCACCCCCGGCGCGACGTGCAGGAAGGTCGCCGGATTCTGCTGGAACGGCAGGGCCAGCTCGTCCATGGCCGTCACGCTGAAATCGCCGGGGTGCAGCTCGCGCACGTCGTACAGCCGCCAGTCGCCCGGGGCGGCGTCGGCGCGCTTGGCGGTAAGGATGCGCGTCACGGCCTGACGGTCGCCGGTCATCTCGAAGACCGTCACCCCCTGGGCCTCGCCGCGCGCGGGCCACAGGCGGTCCAGTTCCACGATGCTGTCGCCGTCCTTGAACCAGACCCCGGACAGGACTTTTTTCTCCGCCAGGTTGCCGCGCACCTGCTCGGACCAGATGCGCGCGGCCTCGCGCTCGCCGTAGACGCCCACGAACTGCGAGAACAGCAGCTGCCCCAGGCACCAGACCAGCGAATACAGGACCACGAACACGGTCAGCGACGCCAGGGACACGCCCCCCGAACGCAGGGCCAGCAGCTCGCGGCTGCGGGCCATGAGACACAGCTGCACCACCACCGAAACCAGGAATACGGCGGGCATGATCTGCGAGACGATGAGCGGAATCTTGACCGCGAAATAGCGCAGCGCCACCCCCAGGCCCAGCCCGGCCTCCATGAAGTCGTCCAGGCGGTCGAACAGGTCGCTCATCAGGTACAGCGCGGTGCCGACCACCAGGGTGGAGAGCAGGTAGAACAGGTTCTGGCGCAGCAGGTAGCGGTGCAGGACCTTAGGACGCATGGCCGTCCTCCCCCGCCGCCCGGCCCCCCCAGGCGCGCAGGTGGGCCAGGCGCCCGGCGATGTCCAGCCCGCGCTCGCGCGCGGCCTGCACCAGCCCCGTGAGCCCGGCGGCCAGGAACAGCACGTTGGGCAGCCACAGCCCGACCACCGGCGGCAGCACGCCCGTTTCGCCCAGGGACAGCCCCAGGGACAACAGCGTGTAATAGAACAGGAAGAACCCCAGGGCCAGCAGCAGCCCCCACTGACGGTTCAGCCCGCCGAAGCTGGCGGCCATGGGCAGGGCGAACAGCCCGAGCACGACGCACGCGGCGGGCAGAGCCAGGCGTTTGTGGATCTCCACCTCGACCTTGCGCAGGGTCGTGCCGCTTTCGTCCTGGATGGTATCGGGGGTGGCGCGCAGTTCGTGCAGCCGTTTCCAGCTCATCTCCTTGGGCCGCACGGCGCCCAGGTCGTAGCCTGACAGCAGCCGCGACAGATCCATGCGCACCACGTAGGAGTCGAAGCCGACCACGGAAAGCCCCGCCGTCTCCTGGCGGTAGATCCTGCCGTTTTGCAGGCGAAAGACGATCTCGCCCTTGTCCGTGTCGGTGTGCACGTTGCCGGTGGGGGCCAGGATGGTGGCGGTGATGTTCTCGCGGGTGCGGTCCTGCACGAAGACGGTGTGCAGCTCGCCCCGCACGGGGTCGGCCTGCTGGGCGTAGACCGTCAGGCCCGGGAAATCGCGGTTGAACACTCCGCCCTGGAGCACGAGCTGGGTCCTGGTGCGCGCCAGGTCGAGCACCGTGGCCCGGAAGTTCTCCATGCCCCACGACAGGCCCCAGAAGGACACCGCGCAGGCTCCCGCCATGCACAGCGCGCAGAACACCAGCGGCGCGGGCAGCATCTGGTACAGGCTGACCCCCGAGGCCCGCAGGGCCACGGACTCCAGGTCCGTACCCATGCGCAGGAAGGTCAGGAACACGGCCAGCATGCAGGCGATGGGGATGAGCAGCAGCAGGAAGAACGGCGACAGGTAGGCGAACATGCAGACCATGTCCCACAGCGCCAGGTCCTGGGACAACAGCAGTTCGCGCAGCTGGAGCATGCGGCCGATGAGCAGCAGCGTAAGCAGCGACCCCGCGCACAGGGCGAAGACGCTGGCCAGCTCGACGAAAATCTGCCTATGCAGCAGGCGGGGCAGGCTACGCAGGGCCGTCCTCCGGGGCGGGACGCTGGCGGAAGAACCGCACCAGGGCCTCCTGGTCCAGGGGGCCGAGGTTGAAGCGCACGGCGGCCTCGTCGATGATCCGCGCAGTCGGGGCGGCGTCCTGGCCGCCGGACTGCTCGCAGATCCACGCGACGGCGCGGCGCAGCAGTTCGCCCTCGGGCATGATGGTGGGCATGGAGGCCTCCTTGGTTCCGGCACGCGGCCTGCGCCCCGGGGGTGAGCGCCCATCTCTACACCAAGGCCCCGGCAGTGGCAACCGCCGGGGCCCTGCGGGCGGCAGTCGCGTCAGCCCAGCTCCAGGCCGCCGCCCTCCCCGGCCTGTTCGTCGCCGTCGAACCACTTGAGTTCCACTTCCAGGCTGTGCTGCACGCCGCGGGCGCCCTTGTCCTCGTCCTCCACCTGCACTTCGAGGGTCAGCCACGCGGGCGGTTGCAGGCGGATTTCCTGCGTGCCCTGGCGCAGGACGATCCCGTCCCCGTCCAGCCGGTCGGCCAGCTGGCGCAGGAAGGCGGCGGCCTCCTGGCGGCTCTTGCGTTCCTGGGTCTTGAACAGTCGCGTTTCCCGGCCCATGGCGTCCTCCGTGTCTGTGGCGGGTCGATGGCCCTGCGATGGCCCCACGCGGGGCTCCCCGGGCGCAGGGTCCGCTTGCGGCCAGGAAAGCACAGCGGGCCGGAGGATGTCCAGGCAAACAGGACCGGCGCCCGGCGCGTTCCCCTTGCCCCGGCGGTGCAAACCGCGCATACTGCGCCGGTTCCGCCGCCCGGCCCGGGCGGCCCAACCCGCAACCAAGGACCGCACGCCGCCCATGGAATCCCTGTTCACCGCGCTCATCCTGGGCCTCGTCGAGGGGCTCACCGAATTCCTGCCCGTGTCCTCCACCGGGCACCTGATCCTGGCCGGGCACCTGCTGGGCTTCACCGGCGAAAAGGCCGCGACCTTCGAGGTGGTCATCCAGCTCGGGGCGATCCTGGCCGTGGTGGTGCTGTATTTCGACCGCTTCACGGGGCTTTTGCGTACCGACCCCGCCCGGGCCTTTTCCGGCCCCCGGGGGCTGTGGATGCTGTTCCTGACCAGCCTGCCCGCCAGCGTGGCCGGGCTGCTGCTGCACGGGGCCATCAAGGAGCACCTCTTCGGCCCGCAGACCGTGGCCTGGGCCCTGGCCGGGGGCGCGCTGGCCATCCTGGCCGTGGAGGCCCTGCCCCGGCGCGAGCGCGTGACCCGGCTGGACCAGCTGACCCCGGCCCTGGCCCTGGGCATCGGCATGTTCCAGTGCCTGGCGCTGTGGCCGGGCTTCTCGCGCTCGGCGGCAACCATCATGGGCGGCATGCTGCTGGGCGCGCGGCGCGGCGTGGCCGCCGAGTATTCCTTCATCGCCGCCGTGCCGATCATGGTCGCCGCCACGGGCTACGACATGCTCAAGAACCACGGCCTGTTCACCCTGGCCGACCTGCCCTTCCTGACCGTGGGCTTCGTGGTCTCGTTCCTGTCGGCCTGGGCGGCGGTGCGCCTGTTCATCGGCCTGCTGGCGCGCATGACCCTGCGGCCCTTCGCGGTCTACCGGCTGGCATTGGCGGCCATGGTGCTGGTATTGCTGGTGGATTGACCCCGGCCCGGCCCGCTCCGGCCCCGGAAAAAAGTGCTCCCGGCCCCTTGCAATTTGCGCCCGAAGCCCTTATAAGCCTGTCTCCCCGACGCGGGAACCACGTGGCGAGGTAGCTCAGTCGGTTAGAGCATGCGGCTCATATCCGCAGTGTCGGAGGTTCAAGTCCTCTCCTCGCTACCACAGAAATTCCAAAGGCCCCGCCTTCCGGCGGGGCCTTTTTCGTTATTGGGCGCGGGTCTGCTGCGCTATGCCTTGCGCGCCAGCACCAGCGAGAAGTACCCCGGCGCGTCCGCCCCGGGGTCCGGGGTGGGGGTGATGGTCTGGGCGTCGTGGCCGCAGTTGCTGACCAGTACGGCGCGCTCACGCAGGCCCAGCTCGTCCAGGGTCCGGGTCAGGTCCGCGTACTGCTTGTAGGCCTTGAGGACCACGAAGCTGTCCGCCGCCTGGGCGGCCTCGCGCAGGCGCTGGCCGCCTCTGGCGCCCGAGACCACGGCCAGGGTCTCCTCGCCCTCGGCGATGACCACCCCCGCCGCAGCAGCCGCCGCGTGGTAGGATGTGATACCGGGCACGACCTGCGCGGGCACTTCGGGGTCCATGGCCCGCAGGGTGCGCAGCAGATAGCCGAAGGTGCTGTACGTCAGCGGGTCGCCCAGGGTCAGGAAGGCCACGGACAGCCCGGCGCGCAGGTCGGCCAGCACCCGCGCGGCGTTGTCGGCCCAGGCGGCGTCCAGGGCGCCCTGGTCGCGGGTCATGGGAAAGGCCAGGGGCGTGACCTGCGTGCCCGGGCGCAGGTGCGGGCGCACGATGCCGTAGGACACCGAATGCGCGTTGCCGCTGGAGCGCGCCGCGTACACGCGGTCCACCGTGCCCAGCACGCGCACGGCCTTGAGGGTCAGCAGTTCGGGGTCGCCAGGGCCGGTGCCCACGCCGTACAAGATGCCGTAACCGTTCATTGCAGCTGACATTCCTTCATGCGTTCGGGATACAGAAACCGCGCCAGGGCCTCCACGGCCAGCACCGAGCGCGGCCCGGGGCGCGAAAACAACCGTTCGTCCACTTCCAGCACCCGCCCCTGGCCCACGGCGCGCAGCCGGGCCAGCAGGGGCCGCTGGCCCACGGGCAGCGGGGCCTCGTTCATCGGCCCGCGCTGGACCACATACACATCCGGGTCCAGTCCGTAGAGGGCCTCCTCGCCCAGGTGCACCAGCCGCTTGGCCTCGGTCACGGCGTTGACCCCGCCCGCGTGGCGGATCACGTCGTCCACGATGCCCCCGGCCCCCGCCGCCAGCAGGGCCTGGGCGCGGACCTCGAAGAATACCCTGGGCCGGGGTTCGGCCCCGTCCAGGCAGCGGGCAACGCCCTCCAGCCGCGCGCGCATCCGCGCAATGAGCGCCCCGGCGGCCCCGGGCTCGCCCGTGAGCGCGCCCACGGCCTCGATGGCCGCGAACAGCTCCGCGAAGCTCCCGGGGTTGAACTCGGCCACGGGAATCCCGTGGCGCCGCAGGGCTTCCACGGGCTCCGAGGCCCCGGCCCGCGCGCTCATCTGCACCACCAGGTCCGGCCCAAGGCCAAGGACCATCTCCAGGTTGGGCCGCATGTGCGTGCCGATGCTGGGCAGGGCCGCCACTGCGGGCAGGTCCGCGTCGGCCACGGTGCGGGCCACGATGCGCCCGCCAAGGCCCATTTCCACAAGGATCTCGTTGAACGCGCCGTACAGGGCCACGATGCGCCGCGCCGGGGCCTGCAGGCGCACCGTGTTGCCCAGGCCGTCAACGACCGTGATCTCCGCCCGGGCCGGGGCCGCCGCCAGCAGCGCCGCCAGGGCCAGCCCCAGGGCCAGCCCCGGGAACGAAATGGGCCTGGGGCGCGCCGGTGAGCGGGTGGGCCCCCACGCGGATGTCCGTGCCGTAGATGTCCGAAAGCGTCCGTTCATGGAATACGTCCTTCACCGGGCCTGCGGCGGCCACGCGCCCGTCCTTGAGAAACACCAGCGCGTCGCAGTACAGCGCCGCGAGATTCAAATCGTGCATGGCGCACAGCACCGCCCGGCCCTGCCCGGCCAGCGCCCGCAGCAGGTCGAACAGCCGGATGGCCGCGGCCAGGTCCAGGCTGGCCGAGGGCTCGTCCAGCAGCATGGCCGGGGCCTGCTGGGCCAGGGCCCGGGCCAGCAGCACCCGTTGCAGCTCCCCGCCGGACACCGCGTCCGCCGGGCGGTCCCACAGGTGCTCCACCCCCGTGGCGCGCATGGCCTCGCGGGCGATGCGGCGGTCGGCCTCGCCGGGTTCGGCCAGGGCCGAGGTGTGGGCGAAGCGGCCCATGAGCACCAGGGTCGAGCAGCGCAGGGCAAAGGCCATGTCCAGCCGCTGGGGCACGCAGGCCACAAGCTGCGCGCGGCGCCGCGCGGGCAGGGCGTGCATGTCCGCCCGGGCGGCTTCGTCCGCCCCCGCCACGGCCACCCGCCCGCCCGACAAGGGCAGCACCCCGGCCAGGGCCAGCACCAGGGTGGTCTTGCCGCTGCCGTTGGGGCCCAGCAGCCCGGTGACGCCGCCACAGGGCACGTCCAGGGATACGCCGTGGAGCACCTCCACCCGGCCATAGCCGCAGCACACGGCCTCGGCGCGGATCACAGCCCGCCCCCGCGCGCCCGGCGCCGCAGCACCAGGCAGAAAAACGGCCCGCCGAGCAGCGCCGTGACCACGCCCACGGGCAGCTCCTGCCCGTGGGGCAGCACCATGCGCGCCGCCACGTCGGACCACAGCAGGAGCAGCCCCCCGGCCAGGGCCGAGACCACGGCCAGCGGCCGGTGCTCCGCGCCCAGGGCCAGGCGCACCAGATGCGGCGCCACCAGCCCCACGAAGCCCACCACCCCGGACACGGACACCGCCGCCCCCGTGAGCAGGCTGGCCGCCAGCAGCAGCGCCAGCCGCGCACGGTCGGCGTCCAGGCCCAGAGCCCGGGCCTGGGCGTCGCCCAGGGAGAGCAGGTCGAGCTGGCGGGCCCAGGCCACGACCAGTAACCCGCCCGTCAGGAAATACGGCAGGGCGAAGCCCACATGGGCCCAGCCGCGCCCCTGCAGCGAGCCCATGACCCAGAACACGATGCTGGCCACGGACTCCTCGTCCAGGGCCTTGAGCAGCGAGATGAGCGCGCCCAGGAACGTGGCCACCACGATGCCCGCCAGGACGACGGTTTCGCGGCGCAGCCGCCCGCCCACGCGGCCCAGGGCGATGACCGCGCCCAGGGCCGCGAAGGCCCCGGCCATGGCCGCCACGGGCAACAGCCCCACCCCGGCCCACACGGGCAGCGCCGCCAGCCCGAAAAACAGCGCCAGGGAGGCCCCGAAGGCCGCCCCGGTGGACACGCCGATGGTGAACGGGTCGGCCAGCGGGTTGTGCAGGATGCCCTGGAACACCGTGCCCGCCATGGCCAGGGCCGCCCCGGTCAGCCAGGCCAGGCAGGCCCGCGAGAGGCGGATGTCCACCACCACCACGCCGTGGGCCGGGTCCAGGCCCTGGCCCACGGGCAGGCCCAGGGCCGCGCCCAGATGGGCCAGCGCCTCGCCCGCCGGGATGGGCAGCGGCCCGCACAGGCAGGCCGCCGCCAGCGAGGCGGCGGACGCAGCCCCGAGCAGCGCCGCCAGCGGCCCCAGCCGCCAGCGCCCGCCCGGGGCCATGTCCGCCGTCCCGCCCTCGCGCATCCTCTACTCCTCGTCCAGCTCGGCCACGGCCTGGCGCAGGTGGTTCAGCCACAGCGCGCGGAAGGGCGCGAACTCGGCCAACCCCTGGAGCACGGGCCGCGCGGCGATGCCCTGGGCCGCCAGCACGGATTTCCAGGAGTCCTGCTCGTCGCCGGCCATGTCGTTGCGCGCGTGGTCGCCGGCAACGGACATCAGCGGCACCAGCAGCGCCCTGGTGGCGCCCTTTTCCTTGAGCCGGGCCACGACCCACTCCAGGCCCGGGGTGCCTTCCACGGTGCCCACCAGGGCCAGGGGGTCGCGCTGGTCCAGGTACCATTGCAGGCCCGGGTAGTAGATGTTGGCCGGGTGGTGCGTGCCGTGGCCCATGAACACCAGGGCCTCGCCCTTGGCGCGCTGCGGGCCGAAGGTCGCCAGCAGCGCGTCGGCCACGGCGGCCATGTCCTCGTCGCTGCTCATCAGCGGCTGGCCGATGGTCAGCTTTTTGAACCCTTCGCCGCCAAAGCCCCGGACCACGCGCACAAGCTTCTCGTGGAACTCTTCGCCGGGGATGGCGTGCAGCGACTGCACGGCCACGCGGGTCACGCCCGCGTCGAGCATCCTGGCCAGGGCCACGGGCACCGAATCGGTCTGCTGACCCTCGGCAGCCAGTTTTTCGCGGATGATGTTGGACGTGAAGGCCCAGTGGACGGCCATGTCCGGGAAGGCCTCGCGCGCGGCGGCGTCCATGTCGTCGAAGGCCTTGCGCGCCTCGGGCACCGAGGTGCCGAAGGCCACGAGCAGGATGGCGGGTTTGTCCCGGGCCGGGGTGGCGTGCCCGGCAAAGGCGGACACGGCGCCGAAAAGCGCCACGGTCAGGGTCGTGACAAGGGCCAGCAGCAGCCCGGGCAGGCCCGGACGGCGGCAAAGGACAGATCGCATGGAGACCTCCTTGCGATATGCCAGGTGGGCGGCCTGATGCGGGTGGAAGGACGGGGCCCGGAACCCCGGCAACGCGCCGGACCGGGGGCGAGCCAGGATGCACGGGGCATCGACCCGGCGGACGAATGCCCTCGTCGTCCGGCGGCAGGCGCGCGGGCATCCGGCAGGTCTTCTGGCTCTTCCGGTCCGTGCCCTCCCCTTCCCGCCCCGTGGCGCGTCGCGCGCGGCGGGGGCAGTGGCTCATCGAGGGCCGAAGCTTCCTTGCGCCGTGCGCAAGGCCGGAATCACAGCGGCGGGGCCGCCCCGGAGTTCCACCGGGTTCCCTTTTCACGCCCGGGCGGGCGAACCAGGATGCAAGGTGCCCTTCTAGCGCAAACGGCACCCGGTGTCACCATGCGTTACGATTTCTGACAACACACTGAAATAGCAGTTTAATCCAGCCAATCCTCCCTGTGCCCGGGTCCGGCGCCCCGGCAGGTCTTTCCTTGACTTTCCATCCGACTTGATTACGGTTGTCTCCCGCTTGAACCCCGGCCCGTCATACTACTTATAGACATAGGGACCCTGCCGCATGAGCGACTACAAGAAGACCCTGCACCTGCCGTCCACCACGTTTCCCATGAAGGCCAACCTGACCAGCAACGAGCCGCAGATGCTCAAGTTCTGGGAGGAAATCGACGCCTACGGCACCATGGTCGCCGCCAACCAGGGCCGGGAGCGCTACGTGCTGCACGACGGGCCGCCCTACGCCAACGGGCACATCCACCTGGGCACCGCGCTGAACAAGACCATCAAGGATATCATCGTCAAGCACCGCAACATGAGCGGCATGAAGGCCGAATACGTGCCCGGCTGGGACTGCCACGGCCTGCCCATCGAGCACAAGGTGGCCCAGGAGCTGCGCGAGAAGGGCAAGACCGACCTGCCCGCCGTCACCGTGCGCAAGATCTGCCGCGACTACGCCCGCAAGTGGATCGACGTGCAGCGCGCGGAGTTCAAGCGCCTGGGCGTGCTGGGCACCTGGGCCGAGCCCTACCTGACCATGAACCCGGTCTACGAGGCGGCCACCGCCCGCGAGCTGGGCAATTTCATGGGCCAGGGCTCGGTGGTGCGCAGCAAGAAACCCATCTACTGGTGCAACGACTGCAAGACCGCCCTGGCCGAGGCCGAGGTGGAATACCACGACCACACCTCGCCGTCCGTCTCCGTGCGCTTCCCTCTGCCCGACGCCAGGCTGGCCGAGGTCGCCCCGGGGGTGGACCCCGCGCGGGCTTTCGTGGTCATCTGGACCACCACGCCCTGGACCCTGCCGGCCAACATGGCCGTGGCCCTGCACCCCGAGTTCGACTACGTGGCCGTGCGCGCGGGCGATGAATTCTACGTGCTGGCCGAGGCCCTTGTGGCCGACTGCGCCGCGCGCTTCGGCTGGGACGCCCCCGAGGTCGTGGCCCGCTTCAAGGGCCAGGCCCTGGAGGGCGCCGTGGCGCGCCACCCGTTCTACGACCGCGAGTCGCGCGTGGTGCTGGCCAACTACGTGACCCTGGACGCGGGCACCGGCTGCGTGCACACCGCCCCCGGCCATGGCCGCGAGGACTACGACACCGGCCTGCGCTACGGGCTGGAAATCCTGAGCCCCCTGGACGACACCGGGCGCTTTTTGCCCAGCGTGGAACTCTTCGCCGGGCTGCGCGTGGACGAGGCCAACCCCAAAATCATCGACGTGCTCAAGGAGCGCGGCCACCTGCTGGCCCTGGAGAAGATCCGCCACTCCTACCCGCACTGCTGGCGCTGCAAGCAGCCGGTGATCTACCGCGCCACCACCCAGTGGTTCATCTCCATGGAGCGCAACGGGCTGCGCGCCCGGGCCCTGGAGGCCATCAAGAACGAAGTGCGCTGGATTCCCGCCTGGGGCCGCGAGCGCATCCACAGCATGATCGAAACCCGCCCGGACTGGTGCATCTCGCGCCAACGCACCTGGGGCGTGCCCATCGTGGCCCTGCTGTGCAAGGACTGCGACGAGGCCTGGTTCGACAAGGACTGGGTCATGGACATCGTCGCGCGTTTCGAGGCCCACGAGCGCGGCTGCGACTACTGGTTCGAGGCGCCCGTCGCGGACGTGGTGCCCGCCGGGCTGACCTGCCCCAAGTGCGGCGGCGCCCACTGGGAGAAAGAGGACGACATCCTCGACGTGTGGTTCGACTCGGGCACGAGCTTCGCCGCCGTGGCCGAGAAGCGCCCGGAGCTGACCTTCCCCACCGACATGTACCTGGAAGGCTCGGACCAGCACCGCGGCTGGTTCCACAGCTCGCTGCTGGCCAGCGTGGGCACGCGCGGCCGCGCGCCCTACCGCGCGGTGCTGACCCACGGCTACGTTGTGGACGGCGAGGGCAAGAAGATGTCCAAGTCCGTGGGCAACGTGGTGGCGCCCCAGGAGGTCGTGGACAAGTACGGCGCGGATATCCTGCGCATGTGGGTGGCCTCGGAGAACTACCAGGACGACGTGCGCTACTCCGACGCCATCATGGCCCGGCTGGTGGACGCCTACCGGCGCATCCGCAACACCCTGCGCTACCTGCTGGGCAACCTGGGCGACTTCGACCCCGCGCGCCACGCCGTGGCCCCCGAGGCCATGCTGCCCCTGGACCGCTACGCCCTGACCCTGGTGGCCCGCGTCCATGCCCGCGTGCAGCGTGCCTATACCGAATTCGAGTTCCACCGCGCCTTCCACGCCCTGCACACCATGTGCGGCACCGACCTGTCGGCCTTCTACCTGGATATCGTCAAGGACCGGCTCTACGTCAGCGCCGCCGACTCCCTGGAGCGCCGCAGCGCCCAGACCGCCCTGTGGCAGATCACCCTGACCCTGCTCACCGACGTGGCGCCCATCCTGAGCTTCACCGCCGAGGAGGCCTTCCAGCACCTGCCCGAGCCCATCCACCCCGGCGTGAAGACCATCTTCGCCCTGCGCTTCGCCATGGACGAGGCCTACCTGCTGGACGAGGCCCAGCGCCAGCGCTGGGAGACCGTGGCCGCCGTGCGCGCCGAGATCACCAAGGCCATCGAGCCCGTGCGCAAGGCCGGGACCGTGGGCCACAGCCTGGACACCTGCGTCACCCTCCACGCCCGCGAGGAGCTGCTGGATGACCTGCGCGCCCCGGGCGTGGACCTGGCGGAAATCTGCATCATCTCCCAGGCCGTGCTCGCGCCCCTGGACACCGCCCCCGCCGACGCCTGGACCAGCCAGGAGGTGGACGGCCTGCGCATCGCCGTGGCCCCGGCCCCGGGCGCCAAATGCGAACGCTGCTGGAAATACAGCCAGGAGCTGGGCGCCGCGCCCGGACACCCCGGCCTGTGCCCGCGCTGCACGGGCGTCATGGCCCAGGACGGCGCCCCGGAGGGCGGGCAGGGCTGAGGCCCGCGCCCGGAGCGGACATGCGCAAATTCGCCCTGCCCCTGACCCTGGCCGCCGTGGTCCTGGTCCTGGACGTGATCACCAAGGCCGTGGTCGAGCGCAGCATGGAGCTGTACTCGCGCATCGAGATCGTGCCCGGGTTCTTCAACCTCGTGCACGTGCTCAACAAGGGCGCGGCCTTCGGCATCCTGTCCGACGAGAGCATCGGCTGGCAGCGGGCGTTCTTCATCGCCGCCGCCCTGCTGGCCGTGGGCGTCATCCTCTACCTGATCCATACCGGCCACGCCGAGGACCGCTTCGGGGCCTGGGGCCTGGGGCTGGTGCTGGGCGGGGCCCTGGGCAACCTCGTGGATCGGGTGCGCATCGGCTACGTCGTCGATTTCCTGGATTTCCACGTCGGCGGCTGGCACTGGCCCGCCTTCAACGTGGCCGACATCGGCATCACCTGCGGTGTGGGCCTGCTCATCGTCTCGTTCTACATCATCGAACGCCGCGCAAAGCGCCCGGCCTCCGCCGGGCGGGAGGACGCATGATCCCCGCCACCGTGGCCCCCTGGTTCCTGGCCGTGCTGGGGGTCGCCTTCATTTGCCTTTTCATCTCGTTCTGGGCTATCTGGCATGCGTACTGGCGCACGTTTCCCACTGGCCAGGAGAAGGCGCTGTGGCTGGTCGCCGTGGTCTTCCTGCCCTTCGCGGGCGCCCTGGCCTATCTGTTCATCGGTCGCAATCGAGGGAGGTTGCCGCAATGAAAAAAGTCATTTTCTGTATATGCCTGTGCCTGGCCGTTTCCGGCTGCGTGAACCCCGACGACGTGCGCACCCTGGACGGACGCGTCAACGAGCAGTCCCGGCGCATCGACGCCCTGGACCAGAAGGTCGAGCAGGCCACCTCGCAGACGTCGGTCCAGGCCGATTCCTGGTCCCAGATGCAGTCCATGCGCCAGGAGCTGGCCGAGGCCAGGGGCGAGATCGAGATGCTCAAGCGCGACATGGACACCCTGCGCCAGTCGAGCCAGTCCGACATGCTCGCCGAGGACGTTCAGGACATGAAAATCGCCCTGCAACGCATGAACTCGCAGCTGGCCACGGACATCGACCTGGCCGCCATCCGCGCCGAGCGCCAGGCCGCGCCTGCCGCCGCCCCGGCGGACACGGCCCTCGCCACCCCGGCCCCGGGCCAGGAGCCCGCCACCCCCGGCGGCATCCCGATGATCGTGCCCGTGGAGCCCGGCCAGACCGGCGACCCCGACCTGACCCGGCCCGCACCTGCGCCCGCCGCCCCTGCGGCGGCCCAGAGCGCGGACACCGACGCCGCCTCCACCCTCTACAAGAGCGCCCGGGCGGCCTTCGAGGCCAAGGACTACAAGCAGGGCGTGGCCCTGTGGGAAGAGTTCGTGACCGCCTTCCCCAAGCATGACCTGGTGTCCAACGCCCTGTTCTGGCAGGGGGAATGCTACTTCCAGCTCAAGGACTACGCCCGCGCGGTGCTCAAGTACCAGTCGGTCATCGACAACTACCCCAAGAGCTCCAAGTATCCCACCGCGCTGCTCAAGCAGGGCGTGAGCTTCATGCGTCTGGACAAGGCCAAGATGGGCCGCCTGCGTTTCGAGGAAGTCGTGCAGAAGTTCCCCCAGACCGCCGAAGGCAAGCGCGCCGCCGCCCTGCTCAAGGAACAGAACTAACTGGCCCAGCCGGAGACCAAGGCATGAAGGATTCCAACAAGGGCACCAGCAAGATCGTCTCGCTCAAGTTCCCGCCCGAACGCAGCGGGCGCCCCGTGGTCTGCAACCTGGCCCGGCTGTTCGACCTGACCTTCAACATCCTGCAGGCCAGCATCGGGCCCCGGGCCGAGGGCCATATGACCCTGGAGCTCTCGGGCAGCGAGGACAGCTTCCGCAAGGGCATCGAATACCTGAAGGACCAGGGCATCAAGATCGAACCCACCGCGCAGAAGATCTCGCGCGACGAGGACTCCTGCGTCCACTGCGGGCTGTGCACCGCCCTGTGCCCCACCCAGGCCCTGCACCTGGACCCCGAATCCCGCCAGGTGCTCTTCGACCCCGAGGCCTGCACCGCCTGCGGCATGTGCACGCGCATCTGCCCGGTCCGGGCCATGAGCGTGCAGCTCGACGACAACGGCAACTGACGGGACAGGACCATGGACCAGGGAACCTACGCCAGGGTCGCCACGCGCATGCGGGCCTTCGTGCGCCCGGCGCTCAGCCCGGACACCCTGCCCATGCCCCTGGACAACCCCGCCCTGGACGCGGCCCCGGCGGCCGAAACCCTGGACGGCGCCAACCTCTCCGGCCCCCTGGCGGATTTCCTGCTGGCCATGAGCGCCAAGCTGGACACCGTGGTCAGCCTGCTGTCCCAAAAGCGCCTGGAGGACGATTTCCAGGACGCCGTGGAGGTGCTGGAGATCGGCGCCCAGGGGCTGGAATTCGTGGCCCGGCGGCCCTTCGCCGCGGGCGACGTGCTGGAGTTCGCCCTGGTGCTCAACCAGTATCCCCTGCGGCTGGCCGCCGCCGTGGGCCGCGTGGAGGCGGTGGCCGCCTCCGCCGCCGGA
Source organism: Desulfocurvus vexinensis DSM 17965 (assembly GCF_000519125.1). Classification (NCBI taxonomy): domain Bacteria; kingdom Pseudomonadati; phylum Thermodesulfobacteriota; class Desulfovibrionia; order Desulfovibrionales; family Desulfovibrionaceae; genus Desulfocurvus; species Desulfocurvus vexinensis. The sequence goes on along the minus strand of NZ_JAEX01000019.1, from coordinate 31,241 downwards.
CCGAGGCACACCGTGGCCTTCACGCGCATCCGCGAGGCCGACTTCGAGGCCGTGGTCCATTTCGTCATCAACGAAGAGCGCCAGCAGATCCGCGAGACCCGCTGGCCGCGCTAGACTCCGCCCGGGGCGCCCCCGGGAAAGGACCGCCGATGCCCACCACCCCGCCCGCCGAACAGTTGGACAAGCTTGTCGCCCAGGTCACCCAGAGCGTGGTCGAGGGGCTCGACACCGTGCTGGCCGAGGTCATCCAGAAGGAAGTCTCGCAGGTGCTGGCCCGCTCTCTGTCGCGGGCGCTCAAGGAGGGCGAATTCTTCCGCAAGGTCAACGAGGACATGCGCGAAGGGCTGGAGAAGATCTACGGCGAGATCCGCGAGGCGCGCAAGGAGGCCGGGCAGCGCCCCCGGGGCGAAAGCGAGACCGGCGAGCTCATCAGCGAGGCCTCGGACCAGCTCGACGCCATCCTGCGCTCCACCGAGGACGCCACCGTGCGCATCATGGACATCGTGGAGCAGCACCAGGAGATGGTGGCGGCCTCGGGCGAGCTGCTGGCGGCCTTTCGCACCGGCGGCGCCCGCAAGGACGCCGTGGAGGAGCTGATCCGCCTGAACGACGCCCACCAGGCGCACCTGCTGGAAATCATGACCGCCCTGTCCTTCCAGGACCTGACCGGCCAGCGCATCAAGAAGATCATCCAGGCCCTGAAGCGCATCGAGGAGATCGTCTTCAGCGTCTACGTCAGCACGGGGCTCAAGGTCCGCCGCCACGAGCAGGCCCCCGAGCGCGACGCCGTGGAGATCGACCAGGAAGCCGAAAAGACCGTGCAGGCGCTCAAGGGCGGCACGTCGGAGCTCAAGGGCCCCCAGGAGACGTCCAACCAGTCCGACGTGGACGACCTGCTCAAGCAGCTGGGCCTGGAATAGCCCGGGCGCCCCGGTTGCCGCAAACGAAGGGCCGCTCCGCGTTCATCGCGGGGCGGCCCTTCGCTTGCCGGTGCACCGGCCCGGTCACAGCAGCAGCACGTTGGCCAGCCCGAGGAAGAGGAAAAAGCCCGTGGAGTCCGTGATGGTGGTCAGGAAGATGGACGAGGCCTGGGCCGGATCGCGCCCCAGCTCGCGCAGCACCACGGGGATCATGGCCCCGGCCACGTTGCCCACCACCATGTCCAGCCCCAGGGCCAGGGCCATGACCGCAGCCAGGTCGCCATGGTGGGTCAGCACGAAGACCCCGCACAGCACCAGGATGCCGACCATCAGCCCGTTGAGCAGGCCGATCTTGGACTCGCGCAGGACCGCCGTCCAGGCGCGCTTGCGGTCCCAGGTTTCCATGGCCAGCTGGCGGATCATCACCGCCAGGGACTGCTGGCCCGAGTTGCCCGCCTGGTTGGCCACGATGGGCATCAGCGCGGCCAGAATGGCCATCTGGGCGATGGTGCCCTCGAACTGGTGCACCACCCAGGCCGCCACGGCGGAGTTGGCCACGTTGATGACCAGCCACGGCAGGCGCAGCGTCACCGAGCGCAGCCAGGGCGTGTCCACGGTCTCGTTCTGGCCCGCGCCGACCATGCCGAGCATGTCCTCGCTGGCCTCTTCGTGGATGATGTCGATGACGTCGTCGTGGGTGACCACGCCCAGCAGGCGCCCGTCGGCGTCCACCACGGGCAGGGCCAGGAAGTTGTAGTGCGAGATGAGGTGGGCCACCTCTTCTTTGTCGGTGTCGTGGGTGGCGGTGATGAGCTGCTGGTTTTCCAGCATCTCGCGCAGGGGCTTGCCCGGGCGGGCCAGCATCAGGTTGCGCAGCGACACCACGCCCACCAGGTGCTCCTGGTCGTCCACCACATAGGCGTAGTACGGGATTTCCGACTCCTCCGCCGCGCGGCGGATGAGGGCGATGGCCTGGTCCACGGTCAGGTTCTGCTCCAGGACCGTGACCTCGGTGTTCATGACTCCGCCCGCCGTGTCGGAGTCGAAATTCAGGAGCGTTTCGATCTCCTGGGCCTCGTCGGACTCCACGCGCTGGAGCAGGGCCTGCTGGTGGGCGGCGTCCAGGTCCTCGAGCACGTCGGCGGCGTCGTCGGGCGACATTTCCTCGAGGATATCCGCCGCCAGGTCCGGGCTCAGGGCGCGCATGAGCACGGCCCGGTCGTGCTTCTCCATCTCGGCGACGAAATCCGCCGCGTCGGAGGTGTCCAGGCTTTGCAGCACGCTCATCTGCTCCGCCAGGGGCAGGTCTTCGAGCAGGTCGGCGCCGTCGGCGGGGTGGGCGTTCTCGAAACCCACGGCCACGGCCTCGGCCTCGGCGGGGGCCGCTGGCGTCAGCTCCGGGCTGGCGGGGATTTCGTGCTTCTCGTTCATGGCGTCCATCAGGTATACCAATCGCCTGCGTTCGTCAAAGCACCCGGCGGCTTGACGCCGGGCACCGATTGCCGTAACCCCGCGCAAGGTTCCCGCGTTCCCCTCCGGGAGCCCTGCCCCGTCCCACGCAGGAAGCCTATCATGAACGCCTCGACCTTCCATGAATTTTTCCAGGGCCCGGCCCTGGAGCATCTGCTGCGCGCCGTGCGCGCCGCCCTGGACGAGGACGGCCCGGACCTGACCAGCCTGGCCGTGTTCGCCCCCGAAGCCCCGGCCCGGGCCGAGATCGTGGCCAAGCAAGACGCCGTGGCCGCCGGGCTGCCCATCGGCCCGCTGGTGCTCGACGCCGTGGAGCCCGGCGCGGGCGCGGGCATGCGCCTGCTGGCCGAAGACGGCCAGGCCGTGCGCCCCGGGCAGGTGGTGGCCGAGCTGCACGGCCCGGCGCGCACGCTCTTGCGCGCCGAACGGGTCATCCTCAACTTCCTGACCCACCTCTCGGGCATCGCCACCCTGACCCGCAGCTATGTGGACGCCCTGCGCGGCTCGCGCACCACCCTGCTGGATACGCGCAAGACCCTGCCCGGCCTGCGCCACGCCCAGAAGTACGCGGTGTTGATGGGCGGCGGGAAAAACCATAGACTGTCCCTTTCCGACATGCTGATGCTCAAGGACAACCACATCGACCAGGCCGGAGGCATCGCGCCCGCCGTGGCCCGGTTGCGCGCCGCCTACGCCCCCTGCCCGCCCATCGAGGTGGAATGCCGCACCCTGGCCGAGGTCCGCGAGGCCGCGAGCCTTGGCGTGGCGCGCATCATGCTCGACAACATGGCCCCCGGGGCCCTGGCCGAAGCCCTGGCCCTGGTGCCCGAGGGCATCGAAACCGAGGTCAGCGGCGGCGTGTCCCTGGCCACCCTGGCGGCCATCGCCCAGGCCGGGCCGGACTTCGTGTCCGTGGGCCGGCTGACGCATTCGGCCCCGGCGGCGGACTTCAGCATGCGCATCCATCTGCCCGGGAGGCCGCAGTGAACACGTCCCACGCCCAGACCATCGAAGCCATCCGCCGCCAGCGCGGCTCCGCCCTGGTCATCATGGGCCACCACTACCAGGGCGGGCTGGTCATCCAGCACACCGACCTGCGCGGCGACTCCCTGGAACTGGCCCGCCAGGTGCGCGGGCTGTGCGCCGCGCGGCATATCGTCTTCTGCGGGGTGAGCTTCATGGCCGAGACCGCCGCCATGCTCGCCGCCCCGGGGCAGACGGTGGTGCAGCCCGCGCCCGAGGCCGGCTGCGTCATGTCCGACATGGCCCCCGCGCCGCTGGTGGACGCCGTGCTGCGCCGCCTGACCGCCGATGGCCGCCGGGTCATCCCCCTGGCCTACGTGAACACCGACGCGGCGGTGAAGGCCGTGGTCGCCCGCCACGGCGGCAGCGTCTGCACCTCGGCCAACGCCCAGGTCATGCTGCGCTGGGCCCTGGACCAGGGCGACGGGGTGCTCTTTTTGCCCGACAAGAACCTGGGCCACAACACCGCCGACGCCCTGGGCCTGGCCCCGCGCGAGCGCGCGCTCGTCGATGTTTCGGCCCACGGCGCCGCCCTGGACCCGGCGGCCCTGCGCGCCACGCCCCTGCTGCTGTGGCCGGGCATGTGCGTGGTCCACAAGCGCTTCAGGGCCGCGCAGGTCGAGGCCGTGCGCCAGCGCGACCCCGACGCGCTGGTGGTGGTCCACCCCGAGTGCGAGCCGGAGGTGGTGTCCCGGGCCGACGCTGCCGGGTCCACCTCGTTCATCATCCGCTATGTGGAGCAGGCCCCCCAGGGCGCGGCCATCTACGTGGGCACCGAGCTGAACCTCGTGGAGCGCCTGGCCCGGGATTTCGAGGGCCGCAAGCTCGTGCGCCCGCTCTTCCCCAGCCGCTGCCAGAACATGGCCAAGACCACCGAGGAGGTCCTTGCGGCCACCCTGGAGGACCTGGACGACATCGAACCCGTGACTGTGCCCTGCGACGTGGCCCGCGACGCCGTTGTGGCCATCGAGCGCATGCTCGACATTTGCAGGTAGACCATGCACGCCGACCGCTTCAAGACCCAGGTGCTGATCATCGGCACGGGCATCGCCGGATGCACCGCCGCCCTGGCCCTGGCCGACGCCGGGCTGGAAGTCACGCTCATCACCTCCGACTTCGCGCCCGACCAGGGCAACACCGCCCTGGCCCAGGGCGGCATCGTCTTCGAGGCCGGGCCCGGCGACGCCGCCGACCTGGAACGCGACATGCTCACCGCCGGATGGCGGGCCAACCTGCCGCGCGCCGTGCGCCACCTGGCGCGCAAGGGCCCCGGCGCCGTGCAGGAGCTGCTCATCGACCGCCTGGGCGTGGACTTCGCCCGGCGCGACGACGGCTCCTGGGACCTCATCCGCGAGGGCGGCCACGGCAAGCCGCGCATCCTGCACTGCGCCGACTTCACGGGCCGGGCCATCATGGACTGCCTGCTGGACGCCGTGCATGCCGCGCCCGGCGTGCGCGTGCTCACCGGGCGCACGGCGGTGGACCTGCTCACCAGCCACCACCACTCCACGCGCCTGGAGTTCAAGCACCAGCTCACCAACCAGTGCTGCGGGGCCTATGTGTTCAACCGCGAGGTGGGCCGCGTGGAAACCCTGCTGGCCGACTGCACCGTGCTGGCCACGGGCGGTATCGGCCAGGTCTACCTGCACACCACCAACACCGCGTCGAGCATCGGCTCGGGCATGGTCATGGCCGAGCGGGCCAAGGCCAAGATCGTCAACGCCGAGTACGTGCAGTTCCACCCCACGGCGCTGTACCACCGCGCGCCGCGCAAGTTCCTGGTCTCCGAGGCCGTGCGCGGGGCGGGGGCCCGGCTGGTCAACGCCAAGGGCGAGGCCTTCATGGCCCGCTACGACTCCCGGGCCGACCTGGCCCCGCGCGACATCGTGACCCGGGCCATCCAGGAGGAGATGCTGCACTCCGGCGAGGACTGCGTGTACCTCGACGCGGCCAACCACGTCAGCCGCGACCTGCAACGCAGCTTCCCGACCATCTACGCCAAATGCCGCGAGATCGGCGTGGACATGACCAGCGAGCCCATCCCCGTGGTCCCGGCGGCGCACTACTTCTGCGGCGGCGTGCTCACCGACGAGCGCGGGCGCACGACCATCTCGCGGCTCTATGCCGCCGGAGAATGCGCCTGCACCGGCATCCACGGCGCCAACCGTCTGGCCAGCACCTCGCTGCTGGAGGGGCTGGTCTGGGGTCAGGCCGTGGGCCGCGACATCGCCCGCCACCTGCGCGGGCGCACCGCCCTGCCCCGCCGCCTGGCCGAGGCCATGCCCGACTGGGTCAACCCCGGCGACGTGCAGAACGAGGACCCCGCCCTCATCGCCCAGGACTGGGCGACCATCCGCCACACCATGTGGAACTACGTGGGCATCACCCGCACCAGCCAGCGCCTGGCCCGGGCCTTCGACGACCTGCGCAGCCTGCAGCGCCATTTGCAGGATTTCTACAAATCCACGCCCATCTCCCAGTCGCTCATCGACCTCTTCCACGGCTGCCACGCAGCCTTCATCGTCACCGAGGCCGCCCGCGCCAACCCCGAGACCCGGGGCTGCCACTACCGCGCCAAATGACCCGCCCGGCCCCCGGGCCGGGCGTGCACAAGGAAACCCCCGGTCCGCTTGCACGGGCCGGGGGCTCTTCGTTCAGGAACCCTTCCGCGTGGGTTCCCGCCTCTTGGGGGGTCTGCATGAGAGGAGGTGTCCGACGAAGGGGCGTCCTGCCAAGGCGCTTTCGTCTTCTGCCTGCCCCTATTACAAGGGGCGTGCCAAGGCGATGAGTTTCATGATTCCAGCATGTTGACGTATCGAACCTGCCCAGGGTGCCCTGGATGTGCAAACCTCGGCGCTCCGATCTTGCACATGAAGTGCAACAAAAGGCACAAGGCTTTGCACAAAAAACATCCCCCGGCCCGCAGACGCGGACCGGGGGATGGTCGTTTCACGGCCTCTTGGCCTGGGGTCAGGCCTTCTGGGCGGCGGGCAGGTCGTCGTCCTCTTCCTCGGGCTCCTCGTGGGTGGCGCCGGGGCCAAAGCCCAGCAGGATCGGGCTGGCCACGAAGATGGAGGAATAGGTGCCCACGCCGATGCCCACGAGCAGCGCCAGGGCGAAGTCGTGGATCACCGCGCCGCCGAAGATGAACAACGCGGCCACCACGAGCAGGGTCGTGCCCGAGGTCAGCAGCGTGCGCGACAGGGTCTGGTTGATGGAGGTGTTGATGACCTCCTTGAAGTCCTTGCGCTTGCGCCCGCGCAGGTTCTCGCGGATGCGGTCGAAGACGATGATCGTGTCGTTGAGCGAGTAGCCGATGATGGTCAGCAGCGCGGCGATGATGGTCAGGTCGAACTCCTTGCCCAGCAGGGAGAACACACCCACCGTGACCAGCACGTCGTGGATCAGGGCCACCACGGCGCCCAGGGCGTAGTTGAGCCGCAGGCGCCAGCACAGGGCCAGGGTGATGGCCAGGGCAGCCACGATGAGCAGGCTCATGGGCACGTCGATCAGGTCGAGCAGGTAGACGCCCGTGGCCAGCCCGGCGGCCATGATGCCCGCCACCAGCCAGCGCGCCTCGAAGCGGCCCGAGATGTAGATGGCGATGAGCAAAACGGCGTAGAACATGGCCTCCAGGGCGCTTTCGCGCAGATCCGCGCCCACCTTGGGGCCGACCATCTCCTGGCGCTGGATCTCGTAGGTGCTGCCGGGCATCCCCGAGGCCATGGCGGCCTGCACACGGTCGCGCACGGTGTCGGTGCCCAGGCCCTGCTGGTCGGAGAGGCGCACCAGGTACTCGTGGTCGCCCTCCATGCCCATGCGCTGCACTGCCACGCCGCTCAACCCTTCGGCTTCCAGGGCGCGGGTGAAGGCTGCGGTGTCCACGCCGCCGTCCACGCGCATCTGCACGGTGACGCCGCCCGCGAAGTCGATGCCGTACTTGGGGCCGCCGTGGGCCACCAGCGAGCCGACGCCCACCAGGATGGCCAGGATCGAGACCACGAAGGCCTTGCGCCGGTTGCCGATGAAGTTGAAGGCCGTGTCAGGCCTGATGAACGACAGGCCGGACACGGGCTTCTTCACCCCGGGCAGCAGGTCGAACAGCACGCGCGAGACGAAGATGGCCGTGAACATGGAGGCGATGATGCCCAGGGTCAGGGTCACGGCAAAGCCGCGCACCGGCCCGGTGCCGAACTGGTAGAGGATGATGGCCGCGATGATGGTGGTCACGTTGGCGTCGAGGATGGTCAGGGTGGCCCGGGCGTAGCCCTCGGCCACGGCTGCGGTGGTCGTGAGCCCCCGGCGCAGTTCCTCGCGGATGCGTTCGAAGATGATGACGTTGGCGTCCACGGCCATGCCGATGGTCAGGATGATGCCCGCGATGCCCGGCAGGGTCAGGGTGGCGCCGAAAGCCGCCAGCCCGGCCATGATGAGCACGATGTTCAGCAGCAGCACGACGTTGGCGATGATACCGCCGAAGCCGTAGTACAGGGCCATGAAGCCCAGGATCACGGCGAAGCCGATGACCGTGGAGGTGATGCCCTTCTCGATGGACTCCTGGCCCAGGGAGGGGCCCACGCTGCGCTCTTCGAGCACGTCCACCGGGGCGGGCAGCGCGCCCGAGCGCAGCACCACGGCCAGGTCGGTGGCCTCCTCGGTGGTGAAGGAGCCGGAAATGGATGCCTGGCCGCCGGTGATCTTCTGCTTGATGACCGGGGCGGAGTGGACCTGGCCGTCGAGGACGATGGCCAGGTTCTTGCCCACGTTGTCGCCCGTCAGGCGCGAGAACTTGCGCCCGCCCGAGGCGTTGAGCGACAGGGACACGTAGGCCTGGCCGAACTGGTCGTACTGCACCTGGGCGTTGGAGATGGCCTCGCCGGACAGCAGCGCCTCGCGGTGCAGGACGATGGGCCGCTCGGTGAAGCTGCCGTCGGGGTTCTGGTGGCGCAGCACGGACACGTCGCGCCCGGCGCGGCGGGCGTCCTCGGGCTTGGTCTCGTTGTCCACGAGCTTGAATTCGAGGTGCGCGGTGCGCCCGATGATGTCGATGGCCCGCTGGGGGTCGTCCAGCCCGGGCAGCTGCACCTGGATGCGGTTGCCCTCCTGGCGGCGGATGTCGGGCTCGGCCACGCCGAACTGGTCGATGCGGTTGCGGATGGTCTTCACGGCCTGATCCATGGTCAGCCGCTCGACTTCCTTGCGGTATTCGGGGCGCATGGCCAGGATGTAGCGCAGGCCGTCGCCCTGGGGCAGGCGCTCGGCCACGGTGTAGACCGAACCGTAGAAATCCTGGATCAGGGTGTCGAAGTCGGCCTGCTGCTCGGCCTTGGTCAGCACGATGCCCAGCCTGCCGTCGGGGGTCACGGCGGCGTTGTACACGGCGATGCGCTTGTCGCGGGCCAGGCTCTTCAGGTCTTCCCCGGCCTGGGCCAGGGCGTACTGGGCGGCCTTGTCCACGTCCACACCCAGGGTCAGGTGCACGCCGCCGCGCAGGTCGAGCCCGAGGACGATCTGCTTTTCGGGCAGCAGGGCGCGCAGGGCGGAGTCCTGCGGCAGGTAGGACGGCAGGGCCCAGGCCAGGCCCAGAATGCCCACCACAAGGGCGATGGCGATGCGGTAACGCAAGGTCCCTTTCATGTGTTCTCCTCGAAAACGGGATGCGGTGACGCCGTGCACGGGGCGCAAACCGCCCCGCCTGCCCCGAAAGGCAGCAGTTTGATACGCCGTATCAAAAGCGAAGGCAAGCCGACCCCGGCGGGGCCGTGCGGGGCCCGTGAGGGGATGCTTGCCTTGCAGGGCGCCGCGCCGCGCGCGCCGTCCCGGCTACTTCTTGTTGCCCTTTCCGGCGTCCTTGGGGGCCCTGTCGGCCATGTTGGACACGAAATTGCGGTTGATCTCGACCACCATGTCGTTGCCGATGTCCACGCGCAGCACGTCGCCGTCCACTTCGACGATGCGGCCGTAGATGCCGCCGCCGGTCAGGACCTTGTCGCCTTTCTTCAGGGCCGAGAGCATCTCGCGGTGCTGCTTCTGCTTCTTCTGCTGCGGGCGGATGAGCAGGAAGTAGAAGATGACGAACATCAGGATCAGCGGCATCAGGGCGCCCAGGGCGCCTCCGGCGCCGCCATCGCCACCAGCCGGGGGGGCCATGGCATAAGCGACTTCGGGAAAGAACATCGTTCCTCCAGGAATGTGTGACAGGACTTTGCCGCCGGGGCGGCATGACGGGCCGGAATTGACCGATGCGGCCCCGGCACAGGGCCGTGGCCGCAGTCAGGCACTTAAATCGTCCGCCCCTTTTCGTCAATGGAAAACGGACCCCGGGCCCGCCCGCCGCCGCTTCCGGGCCCCAGCCCTGCCCTGGGCGCCACCAGGGCCCCTGCCCCTGGCTATGGCGTGTGCGGCCTGCCGGGGCTGCCCGTGCGCAACCCCAGGCCCGGCAGAACCGCACCCCCCGGGCCCGACACGCCGGACGCGCCCCCCTCCGGACCGGGTGCATAACCTTAAATATATTATATGTCCGCACACCTGGGGCAATTTTAACATAATTGTCATAACCCATCATCATTTCCCCCTTTACTTGCCCAAAAGTATACTATAAGAGTAATTCCCCGTTTGTCGGGCAAGACCGGGGCCGCGCGAGCACGGACGCGCCGCCCTTCCCGCCCCCCGACCCGCCAGGCGGTGACGCCCGGGCTGCCACCCGGAGAACACAACACGCAAAGACGACGGTTTCGCCCGGCGGCCCTGGGCGGCGCCCGGTTTTCCCGGGGCGCCGCGTCCATGTCCCGCCTGCCGCCGCCGGGGCCCACGCCCGGCGGAGCCTGCCCGCCGCCGCCACGCGTCAGGGAGTTTGCACCATGTGCCGATTGTTCGCTCTCACCAGCTCCGAGCCCGTCTCGCCCATGCGCGCCGTCCGCGCCCTGGACGTGATGCGCGAGGGCCACGACGGCTCGGGCGTCGGGCTCTTTCTCACCGGCCTGGGCGGCCCGTTCGGCGAGCTCAAGGGCTGCCCCATCCTGTCGGGCATCCTGACCCGCGACGGCGAAAAACGCCTGAACAGATTCATGAATGACAAGGGATTCAAGCTGCGCCACCGCCTGGCTTGGGACCTGCCCGCCACCCCGCCCGAGGGCACCCCCCGGCGCGACGCCTACCTCGTGGCGGCCTACGACCTGCCCTCGGACTGGCGCGACATGACCGACGCCGAGCGCGACCTGAACATCCTGCGCACCCGCCTGGAGCTCAAGCACATGGGCCTGGAGCGCGAGGACATGACCGTCTTCAGCTTCTGGCCCGACGTGGTCATGGTCAAGGAGATCGGCGACCCCCTGGCCGTGGGCCAGTACCTGGGGGTGGACCGCGAGGACCTGCACGCCCGCCAGATCCTGGCCCAGGGCAGGCAGAACACCAACTACGCCATCAACCTCTACGCCTGCCACCCCTTCTTCATCCAGGGCATCGCCTCCATGACCAACGGCGAGAACACCGCCTTCATTCCCATCAAGGAATGGCTCATGTCGTCGGGGGTGCCGGGCTACGAGGGCTACCACTCCGACTCCGAGGTGTTCACGCATATCCTGCACTACGCCACGCTGCGCCTGGGCCTGCCCCTTGCGGCCTACAAGCACGTGATCACCCCGCTGTCCGACGCCGACATGCAGGGCCACCCCGACGCGGCCTTTCTGGAGCAGCTCAAGGCCACCTGCCGCAAGCTGATCATCGACGGGCCCAACTGCGTCATCGGCTGCCTGCCCGACCGGACCATGTTCATGGTCCAGGACCGCAAGAAGCTGCGCCCCGGCGTGGTGGGCGGGCGCCCCGGCCTGTATGCCTTCTCTTCGGAGATCTGCGGCCTGGACGCCGCCATCCCCGAGCGCGACAAGACCCGTGACTTCCAGCCCATGCACCTGGACACCGCCATCGTCGGCCCCGGATGCGAGGAGATCGAGATATGCCGTCAAACGCAGCCATTGCCCCAGGCACGCTGAGCCACGTCGATCTGCCCTGGCAGATCGACTGGACCAAGGACAAATGCACCCTGTGCGGCCAGTGCGTGGCCGTGTGCCCCGTGCGGGCCATCGAGCTGGGCGTGTTCCGCAAGCGTGAGATAAAGGCCGCCTTCGGCCTGACCACCACCAGCGAGAACCAGTACAGCGTCCACTACGGCATCCGCCAGAAGACCGACCCGGCCTTTGCCTGCATCGGCTGCGGCATGTGCGACATGGTCTGCCCCGGCGACGCCATCACCCCGCGCAGGAGCGACGAGCAGCCCAAGCTCAAGATGCACGCCAACAAGGGCGGCGCCCCGCGCACGCGCGGCGGGCGGCGCAACGACAAGGGCTCCCTGCTCGACCAGATCAAGTTCGTGCGCATCTCCATGCTCACGGACCCCGCCCTGGACGCCGGGCGCCACGAATTCGACCTGACGACCATGATCGGGCGCATCCTGCCGCCGGAAAAGGCCCTGGCCACCTTCCGCGAGCAGGGCTGGATGCCCCCGGTGCGCAAGATCTATCCGCTGCTCATCGGCGGCATGAGCTTCGGCGCGCTCTCGCCCAACATGTGGGAAGGCCTGCAGATGGGCGTGGCCTACCTGAACGAGGAGCTGCACATGCCGGTGCGCATGTGTACCGGCGAGGGTGGCTGCCCGCCGCGCCTGCTCCGCTCGCGCTTCCTCAAATACGTCATCTTGCAGATCGCCTCGGGCTACTTCGGCTGGGACGAGATCATCCACGCCCTGCCGGAGATGAAGGAAGACCCCTGCGCCGTGGAGATCAAGTACGGCCAGGGCGCCAAGCCCGGCGACGGCGGCCTGCTCATGTGGCACAAGGTCAACAAGCTCATCGCCGCCATCCGCGGCGTGCCCGTGGGCGTCAGCCTGCCCTCGCCGCCCACCCACCAGACCAAGTACTCCATCGAGGAGGCCGTGGCCAAGATGATCCAGTCCATGTCCATGGCCTGGGGCTTCCGGGTGCCGGTCTACCCCAAGATCAGCGCCACCACGACCTCGCTGGCGGTGCTCAACAACCTGGCGCGCAACACCTACGCCGCCGGGCTGGCCATCGACGGCGAGGACGGCGGCACGGGCGCGGCCTACAACGTGTCCATGGACCACATGGGCCACCCCATCGCCTCCAACCTGCGCGACTGCTACCTGAACCTGTGCCGCATCGGCGCGCAGAACGAGCTGCCGCTCATCGCGGGCGGCGGCATCGGCAAGAACGGCAACCTGGCCGCCAACGCCGCCGCGCTGATCATGCTCGGCGCCTCTGCCGTGCAGATCGGCAAGTACATGATGCAGGCCGCGGCGGGCTGCGTGGGCAGCGAGGGCGACCGCTGCAACGTGTGCAACATCGGCGTCTGCCCCAAGGGCATCACCTCGCAGGACCCGCGCCTGTACCGTCGGCTGGACCCCGAAAAGGTCGCCGAGCGCGTGGTGGACGTGTACCTGGCCTTCGACAGCGAGATGAAGAAGATCCTCGCGCCGCTTGGCCGTTCCACCTCCCTGCCCATCGGCATGTCCGACGCCCTGGGCATCGGCGACAAGGATGCGGCGGATCGCCTGAGCATCCGCTACTGCGTCTAGCGCACACCCGTTCAGGACCGGAGAACATCACATGGCAGACAGCAACAACGCGACCATAAGCGGACAGGAAGACGGCCAGCGCATCGAATCGCGCATCCTGGAGGAGCGCGTGCAGCGCGCCGTGGCCGACGGCGCCACACAGCTGACCGTGCAGGCCTGCGGGCAGCACGGCATCGGCGGCAGGCTCCGCCAGAGCAGGCAGACGCCCATCACCGTGCGCGTCACGGGCTCCCCGGGCCAGCGCCTGGGGTCCATGGGCTTTCCCGGCACGACCATCATCACCGACGGCCCGGCCTCGGACGACACCGGCTGGCTGTGCGCCGGGGCCGAGATCGTGGTCATGGGCAACGCCTCCAACGGCACCTGCAACGCCATGGCCCAGGGCAAGGTCTTCATCGCCGGGCACATCGGCTCGCGCGGCATGACCATGACCAAGCAGAACCCACGCATGGCCCCCCCGGAACTGTGGGTGCAGGACAGCGTGGGCGACTACTTCGCGGAGTTCATGGCCGGGGGCGTGGCCGTGGTCTGCGGGCTGGCCCCGCGCGACCCCGAGAACGTGCTCGGCTACCGGCCCTGCGTGGGCATGGTCGGCGGGCGCATCTACTTCCGCGGCCCGCACAAGGGCTTCTCCACCGCCGACGCCAAGCTGGTGGAGATCGACGACGCGGCCTGGGCCTGGCTTGAGGCCGGGCTGGCGGACTTCCTGGCGCGCATCGGCCGCTCCGAGGCCCTGGCCACCCTGGCCGTGCGCGAGCAGTGGCAGTGCCTCACCGCGCGCTCGCCCCACGAGAAATTGTCCAAGAAGCGCAAAACGATGAAGGAATTCCGAGCCCAGGTCTGGGACGCGGAGCTGGGGCGCGGCGGGCTCATCGGCGACCTGACCAGCCTGGACCGCTCGCCCATCCCGGTCATCACCACCGGCGACCTGCGCCGCCATGTGCCGGTGTGGGAAAACCGCAAATACGCCCCGCCCTGCCAGTCGTCCTGCCCCAGCGGCATCCCCGTGCGCGAGCGCTGGGGCCTGATCCGCGCGGGCAAGCTGGACGAGGCCGTGGACCTGGCCCTGCGCTACACGCCCTTCCCGGCCACGGTCTGCGGGCATCTGTGCCCGAACCTGTGCATGTCGGGCTGCACGCGCCAGACGCAGCTCATGGCCCCGGTGGACGCCAAGGCCCTGGGCCGCGCGGGCCTGCGCGCCCGCGACCCCGAGCTGCCGCCCCTGTCGGGCGCGCGCGTGGCGGTCGTCGGCGGCGGCCCGGCGGGCATTTCCGTGGCCTGGCAGCTGCGCCTGCTGGGCCATGAGGCCACGGTCTACGACCGCGCCGAGCAGCTCGGCGGCAAGATCAGCGCCCAGATTCCCGCCGGGCGCATCCCCCAGGACGTGCTTGACGCCGAGCTGGCCCGCGCCCGCCGCGTGCTGGCGCACACCAGCCTGGGCCGCGACCTGACCCGGGAGGACTTCGAGAAGCTGCTGGCCGAGAACGACTTCGTGGTGCTGGCCACGGGCTCGCAGAAACCGCGCATCATCCCCGTGCCCGGCAAGGAACGCCTGGTGCCCGCCGGCGAGTTCCTGCGCACGGCCAAGGCGGGCACGGCCAAGGTCGGCAAGCGGCTGGTGGTCATCGGCGCGGGCAACGTGGGCTGCGACGTGGCCAGCGAGGCCGGACGCCTGGGGGCCACGGAAATCACCCTCATCGACGTGCAGCAGCCCGCGAGCTTCGGCAAGGAGCGCGAGGAGGCCGAGAAATACGGCGCCACCTTCCGCTGGCCCTGCTTCACCAAGGAGATCACCGCCGAGGGCGTGGTGCTCTCCACGGGCGAACTGCTCCCCGCCGACACGGTGGTCATCTCCATCGGTGACATGCCCGACCTGGACTTCCTGCCCGAATCCATCGCCACCGAGCGCGGCTATGTGACGGTGAACGAGGCCTTCCAGACCACCAACGCCCGCGTGTTCGCCATTGGCGACGTGGTGCGCCTGGGCCTGCTGACCCAGGCCATCGGCGACGGGCGGCGCGCGGCGGTGGCCATCGACTCCATCCTCTCGGGCGCGCGGCCCCTGGGCGAAACGGCGACCATGAACGAGGACCTGCGGGCCCGGCTGGAGTACGTGGACGCCGAGGGCCGCCTGTCGGAGACCATCGACACCTCGCGCGTGACCCTGGCCTACTTCGACCCGCGCAAGGCGAGCTTCGACGGCGTGGACGACTGCGCGGCGCAGTGTTCGAGCTGCGGCTCGTGCCGCGACTGCGGGCTGTGCGTGACCGTCTGCCCCCAGGGCGCCATCGCGCGCCGCGAGGCCGGGGAGGACTTCGAGATGGTCTGCGACGCCACGCGCTGCATCGGCTGCGGCTTCTGCGCCGACGCCTGCCCCTGCGGCATCTGGAACCTGGTCAGGAACACGCCCCTGGAATAGGCGCCCGGCTCCCGGCGCCCCCTGCGCGGCGGCCATCCCGGAACTCCCGGGGTGGCCGCCGCCTGCGTGCGGGCCCCGCACAACACGAAGCCCGCCGCGAGGTTGCGGCGGGCTGACGACTCCCCGGAGGCGGTTGTTGCAAACCTAGACGTACTCGACGATCAGGCTGTCTTCGAACTGGGCCGTAAGGCGGATGGTCTTGCCGCCGGCCTGGAAATCATGGGTGTTGGCCGGGAACAGCTGCACCGAGGCGGTCCACTCGTCCCCGAAAAAGATGTCCTTGGCTTCGCCGTTGCTTTCGAACCTGAGCTTGATCCCGTCCTCCAGGGACATGATCTCCCCGTGGTGCAGGGTGCACGGAATGTTGGCAGACGTGTACTCGCTCATCGCTCCCCTCCTCGGTCGTGCTCCGGGTTCCTTTCGCCATAGCACCTTGCCCAAAAAAGAACAAGCAGCACACCAGATTCGTAGGGAAAATTCCGGCAATTCCTCCGGCTTGCTGCTCCGGCCCCCGGCCCCGCCAGCGGGGCCCGCATCGGTTTTGCCTGGGCCCGGCAGCGGACTGCGCGTGGCTGCGCATTGCGGGAGGGCGGCACCCGTTCCTGGCCCGGCCCTGCGGTCCAGCCTTTCGCCCCACCCTTTCGGGTGCACCCTTCGGCTCCCTAGCACCAGGAGGGCATTTGCGCCGTCCCGCCTTCGTCTTCAGGAACAAGAAGCGCCCCGGGCGTTGCCACCCGGGGCGCTTTTGTTCCCGCTGCGGGACGCGGGGTAGCGTCCCCCTGGCCTGCGGCCCAGCCGGGCTTTAGGCTTCGCCCCGGGCTGCGCCCCGGGCTTCGCCCTACTCCGCCTTGGGCGGCCTGGCGTGGGCCGGGGCGATGGCCACGAAGCGGTGGCGCACCTCGGCCAGCAGGGCCTGCACGGCGTCGGCCTCGTCGTCCTGGAAGCTGGCGCGCAGCTCGGCGCAGTAGCGGGTCAGCAGTTCGCGCACGTCGGCCTCGCCCCCGGCGTCCACGGGCAGGATTTCCACGTCGGCCCCGGCGCCCAGGCGGCGGGTCAGGCTGGCGCGGGTGAAGCCGAACTCGGGGTACAGGCACTGGTAGACCACGCCGCCGGTCATGCCCGAGCAGATCCACGGCCCGGGGTCGCCCAGGACCACGGCCCGCCCGCCGGTCATGTACTCGAAGGCGAAGCCCTTGAGGTGCGCGCGGGTGGCGATGTTGCCCTCCTCGTCGCGCACGCGCGCGGTGAGGCGCGCGCCGAACACGGCGTCCGCGCCGGACATGCGGATGCAGGCCCGCGAGTCGGCGTAGTTCTGGACCATGAGCGTCCCGGCGATGGCGCCGTAGGCGAAGCTCTTGCCCGTGGAGCCGTCGATGCGCCGGCCCATGAGGTTGGCGCCCTTGAAGACGCCGCAGGCGCCGCCGAAGCTGCCCTTGGCCGTGCCGTCCTGGGCGCCGCCGTCCACCATGACCTCGATGCCGGGGATGTTGAAGGCGCACAGGCCGTTGCCGGGCACGGAGGCGTCCAGGCGCAGCCGGGCGCGGCGCTCCCCGCCGGTGCCGAAGCGGCGCACCACGGCCCCGGCGAGGTAGGTGCCCATGGCGCGGTCCACGCTGCGCACGTACTGGTCGGTGTAGCGCACCTCGCGGGCGGTGCCGTCGGCCAGTTCGGCCAGGGAGATGTCCGAGACAAGGCGCGTGAGATAGTTCAAGGGCTTGCGCACCACGCGCACGGCCCCGGCGGGCCCTGTGGAGCCGTCGATGGCCGGGGCGCAGAGCAGTTCGGCCAGGTCCACGGCCTCGAAGTGCGAGCGCTGGCACAGGAGGTCCGTGCGGCCCACGGCGTCGCGCACGCGGGCCAGGCCGAGCCCGGCCAGCAGGATGCGCATCTGCTGGCCGATGTTCGCCAGCAGGCGGGCGAGGTTCTCGGTTTCGGCCTCGCGGTCCAGGGGCGTGAAGCCCTTGACCCCGCGCCGCTCGGCGTCCTCGCAGCTGCGCAGCTGGGTGGAGATGCCGCGCGGGCAGGTGTCCAGGTGGCAGCGCTGGCAGCTGATGCAGCCCACGCCCATGAGGGCCACGGTGCCCAGGCCCACGCGGTCCGCCCCCAGCAGGATCATCTTCAGGGCGTCGGCGCCGCTGCGCAGGCCGCCGTCGCACCACAGCTCCACCTGGGCGCGCAGGCCGGATTCCACCAGGGCGCGGTGGGCCTGGCTGACGCCGATCTCGGCGGGCAGGCCGACGTATTTCTTGCTGTGCTCGCGGGCGGCGCCGGTGCCGCCGTCGAAGCCCGAGACGGCCACGATGTCCGCCCCGGCCTTGGCCACGCCCACGGCGATGGTGCCCACGCCGCTGGTCACGGGGATCTTCACCGACACGCGCGCCCGGGGGTTGGCGGTCTTGAGCTCGGTGATGATCTGGGCCAGGTCCTCGATGCTGTAGATGTCGTGGTGGTTGGAGGGCGAGATGAGGCCGATGCCCGGTTTGCAGTGCCGGGCCCGGGCGACCATCTCGGTGACCTTCTGGCCGGGCAGGTGTCCGCCCTCGCCGGGCTTGGCGCCCTGGCCGACCTTGATTTCAAGGAAATCCACCGAGTTGAGGAAGCCCATGTGCACGCCGAAGCGCCCGGAGGCGATCTGCTGGCCGCGGTTGTGGCGGTATTTGCCGAGCATGTCGGGAATCTCGCCGCCCTCGCCGTTCATGCACACGATGTTCAGGCGCAGGGCGGTTTCCGCATAGGTGCGAAACGAGTTCTCGCCCTGGGAGCCGAAGCTCATGGCCGGGATGACCAGGGGCATGGCGTGGGTGCCCACGGTGAGGTCCACGGCCTCGGGGGCCAGGGGCGCGGCGCCCTCGGGCGCGGCGAAGCCCAGGGCGTGGCGCAGGGCCACGGGCGCCTCGCGCTCCAGCTCGTCCAGGGCCTGGGCGGTGGTGGCGGGGTCGGCCTTGCCGGTGGCGGCGCGGCGCAGGGCCTTGCCCACCCGCGCGTTGCGCGGCGGGTCGGCCCACAGCCTGGCCGGGCCGCCCGAGGTCGCCAGGGCCAGGCGCTGCGCGGCGCGCACCTCCAGGCGGGCCAGGGTCAGCCCCGCGCTGTCCGAGGGGCAGAAGTTGGGGCAGCCGAAGACGCGCGCCAGCTCCGGCGACAGGCCGATGGAGGCGAAGATGCGCCCGTAGCCGCACAGCTCGTGGATGCCCATGGTGGACATGACCTTTTCCATGCCCTTTTGCAGCACGTCCAGGGTCGTGCGCAGCACCGTCTCGGCGGGGCGCTCGGGCGTGGCGTGTTCGCGGGCCATGCGCCAGATCATGTAGGGGTTCACGGCGTCGGCGCCCAGGCCGAGCAGGAACATCAGGTCGTGCAGGTTGCGCACGGCGGCGCTGCGCACGATGAGCGAGGCGCGGCGGCGCAGGCGGTGGGCGTCGAAGTCGCGCACCAGCCAGGCCAGGGCCAGCCCGGGGTCGATGTAGACCCGCCCGCCGGAAAAACTGCGCGAATCGTCGAGCACCACGA
The DNA here is from genome assembly GCF_000519125.1 of Desulfocurvus vexinensis DSM 17965. Classification (NCBI taxonomy): domain Bacteria; kingdom Pseudomonadati; phylum Thermodesulfobacteriota; class Desulfovibrionia; order Desulfovibrionales; family Desulfovibrionaceae; genus Desulfocurvus; species Desulfocurvus vexinensis. Next base: position 12,313 of record NZ_JAEX01000019.1, on the reverse strand, counting down.
GCACCGCGCCCCGGGCCACGGCCTCGCGGCCCTCGGCGGCCAGGGCTTCCAGGCGCGCGGCCAGGCCCGTGCCGGGCTCGAAGGTGGCGTCGAGGATGGCCACGCGCCGGGGGTCACGGCCCTGGGCGGTGAAGAACGAGAGCACGTCGTCGATGGTCTGCGTGCCGAAGGCCCGGGCCAGCCGCCCCAGGGCCGAGCCGCAGATGTCGCTGTCCAGGCAGCCGCCCAGCAGCAGCGGGGTGCGCAGCTCCAGGCCCACGGCGGCGGGCACGCGCGCGCCCTCGGCATCGGGCCGGTCGCCCAGGATGGTCCGCGTGGTGAAGTGGTCGGCCTCGCGCTCGCGGTCGATGGCCGGGTTGGTGACCACGGCCACGTTTTCCTTGAAATATTCCGAAATGTTGGGCAGCCCCTGCTCGTTCAGGCAGGCCAGGGGCCCCTGGTAGCCCATGGAGCCGATGACCGCGCCGCCCACGGTGGCGGTCTTCTTGCGGATGTCCACGTCGTATTTCTGCCAGCCCAGGGCCGCCAGCACGGGTTCGGCGGTCATGGCCGCCGTGGCCATGCGCGCGGCGCCGTCGGCCAGCAGGTGTTCCAGGCGCACGGGTTCGCCCTTCTGGGCGGGGATGGCCGTGTAGAGCGCGTCCACGCTGTCGAGCAGGTGCGCGCGGCCCAGCATCAGCCGCAGCACCCGGCGCTGGAAGGCCGTGTAGTCGAAGACCACGGCCCGGCGGCCCTTGGTCGAGAGGATGGCCACCTTCTCCCCGGGGGCCAGGGGCTTGGGGTCGCCCGCCGTGTCTTCCAGGTCCACCACGCCCTTTTCCGAGGACAGGTAGTAGTCGTAATCGCTCTCGCCCAGCCACAGCGGGCGCAGGCCCAGGGCGTCCACGCTGCCCATGCACACGTCGCCGTGGCGGGCGATGACCGCCGCCGGACCCTGGGCCGAGGGCGGGAAGAACCAGCGGAAGAAGCCATACACCCGGCGCAGCTCCTCGGAGTACTGCTCCACCTCGCTGTGCACCGCCGGGAAGACCATGGCGAAGGCTTCCAGAGGGTCGAAGCCGTAGCCGTTGATCAGCCCTTCGAGGATGCGGTTCAGGTCCTGCGAATCGCTGCCGCCGGGTACGGGCGGGATGTCCAGCACGCTGCCCGCGCTGCGCAGGCGCTCGATGGTGTTGATCTCGCCGTTGTGGGCCAGCATGGAGAACGGCTGGGCGCGCTCCACCGTGGGCAGGGTGTTGGTGGAATAGCGGCTGTGGCCCAGGCACATGCGCGAGCGCGTGGCCGGGTCGCGCAGCTCGGGGTACACGCGCGGCAACAGGTCCGGCACGCCGCGCACCTTGTAGACCACGCTGTGGCACGACAGCGACGCCGTGTGCAGCCCGGGTTCCAGGCGCTCCAGCTCGCGCTCAACGGCAAAGAGCAGGCGGCCCACGGCGTCGCCCTCGGCCTCGCCCGCCAGGCCCGCCACCTGCCAGAACAGCGGCGCCTCGGCCCGGGCCATGGGCCCCAGCTCGTCGTCGCGGGTGCGGCCTTCCAGCTCCAGCACGATTTCAGCGCCGCGCGCGGCGAAAACCTCGCGGGCCCGGGCGCAGACCTCCCCGGCCCGGGGCCGTAGCCCGTGGGGCAGCAGGAAATGCCCGACGAAAAAGCCCGTGGACTCGGCCAGATGCGGCGAGAGCCCGGCGCGCTCCAGCCTGCGGGCCCACAGCTCGCGCGGGATGTCGGTCATGATGCCGCAGCCGTCGCCCTCGTCGTTGATGTCCCCCGAGCGGTGGGCCATTTTCTTCAGGGCTTCTATGGTCTTGACGATATTGGCGTGGGTGGTGTGGCCGCGCTTGTCGATGAAGGCGATGATGGCGCAGGCGTCGCGCTCTTCGACAAGGGCGCTGCGGATGGGTTCGGGGTGCCGGGGCAGGGGCATGGGCGTCCTCGCGGTGGTCGTGGCAGGCTTGGGTGCTGGGGGGTCAACCCTAGCGCGGGCGGGCGGGAAGCGGAAGCCGGGTGCCGATTTTCACAATCCGCCCCGGCGCCTGGCCCGATGCGCTGCCTTTTATGGGCTGCTGGATTTCTCCGCCCCGGGGTGCTATGCAGCACCCAAAGGGCCGCAGGGCCCGAGGGGGGAACCATGGCGGACGACACCTGCGCGGGACGTCCCGTGCGCACCTTTTCCGGCGATGCCCTGGGGCTGGCCCTTTCCGGGGGCGGGTTCCGGGCCAGCTTCTTCCACATCGGCGTGCTGGCGCGCCTTGCAGAGCAGGACCGCCTGCGCGACGTGCAGGCCCTCTCCACCGTGTCTGGCGGGTCCATCGTCGGCGCGCTGTATTATCTCTTCCTGAAGCGCCTGCTGGAGGAAAAACCCGACCAGGACATCACCCGCGACGACTACCTGGAGCTGGTGGCCGCCGTGGAGAAACGCTTCCTGGACGGCGTGCGCACCAACGTGCGCATGCGCACCTTCCTGGACCCGCGCCAGAACCTGCGCATGTTCCAGCGCGACTATTCGCGCAGCGACCGCATCGGCGAGCTGTACGACAGCGTGTTCTACCAGGGCGTGCTGCCCGGCGCGCCCGAGGGCATGCTGCGCATGCGCGACCTGCGCATCCACCCCGCGGGCCGCGCCGGGGCCGAGCCCTTCCACCCCATGCGCCACAACGCGCAGCGCCGGGCCAAGGTGCCCGTGCTGCTCATCAACGCCACGGTGCTCAACGACGGGCACAGCTGGCTTTTCGAGGCCTCGACCATGGGCGAACGGCCCCTGGCCGACCCCGCGCGCTGCGAGGTGGACAAGAATTTCCGCCTCTGCCGCCCCGATTCCTACGACAACACCGCCACCCAGCGCGACCTGGAGCTGGGGCTGGCCGTGGCCGCCTCGGCCTGCGTGCCGGGGGTCTTCCCGCCCCTGGCCCTGTCCGGGCTGTACGCCGAGGGCGTGCGCGTGGAGTTGGTGGACGGCGGCGTCTACGACAACCAGGGCGTGCAGGCCCTGCTCGACCGCCGCTGCACCCGGCTCATCGTCAGCGATGCCTCGGGCCAGATGGACGACCTGGCCGACCCCGCGCCGAGCATCTTCGCCGTCATGCCCCGGGCCAACAGCATCCTCATGGACCGCACGCGCGACGAGCAGCTTCTGGCGCTTCTGGGCGACCACACGCCTCCGGCCACCCTGCTCCACCTGCGCCACGGCCTGCCCGTGCGGCGCATCCCCTGGCTCGACGCCCAGGGCAACCCCGCCTGCCAGGACGGCCCCGCCCCGGACGCTCCGGCCCCCGACCACGCCGTGCCCGGCGTCCCCGCCGCCGTACAGGACCTGCTCTCGCGCCTGCGCACGGACCTGGACTCCTTCAACGACGTGGAAGCCTACGCCCTGATGCTCGACGGGTACCGCATGGCGGGCGCCCTGCTGCCCGGCGGCGGGGAAGAGGCGCGGGACGCGGCTGCACCCGGCGGTGAAACCCGGGGCGTGAGCACGCCCGAGCCCGGTGCTGTCGCCGGAGCCCAGGCCCAGGACGTAACCACGCCTGAGCCCGGCACTGGACCGCTGGCCCCGGACATGTCCGCCCCCGGCGCTGTCTCCCAGGCCCCGGGCGCGACCGCACCCGGCACAGCCCCCGGCCCCTGGGCCTTCGCGGCCATCGCCCCGGAATTCGACCGCCCCGGCGGCCCGGCCCAGGGGTTCCTGGATATCCTGCGCGTGGGCCAGCGCACGGCCCTCAAGCCCCTGGCCCTGAATCGCCGCCTGCGCTACGGGGCCTACGCCCTGGCCGCCGTGCTCGGCTTGGCCCTGCTGGCCATGCTGCGCGGCGGCGTCAGCGTAGGCGTGAGCCTCGGCTTCTGGCAGGCCGTGGGCCTGCTGCTGGGCGCGCTGGCCTTCTTCCTGCCCGACCTCGCCCGCGTGGTGCGCATCGCCAAATGGGCCACCACCCCGGCCCTGCTCTTCCGCCGCGCCCTGGTCCATACCGTGGTCGCCCTGGCCGGTGCCGCCGTGGCCTGGATCACGCTCAAATACCTGGACCCGATCTTCCTCAAGGCCGGGCGCTATCCGCAGGAGTTCAAGTAGCGGTTGAGGATTGCAAGATGTGAAGAGGAGAACGGATGCTTCCGGCAGCCCCGGCGGCCCGGGCGCTGCTTGGGACTCGGCGGGAATGCGGCCCGGGAGGTCATGGCCCTTCCTCCCTTTGGCCGTTGCAGAACAGAAAAATCCCCGGCGTGAACCGGGGATTTTCTGTTCTGCAATGGTGGAGCGCCGTGCGTCCGTACGGGACAAACCAGGGGAGAATGCGGAAATCCGGGCCTTCCCGGCCCCCCCCCTGCCCTACTTGCCCAGCAACTCGTTGACCTTGGCCATGACGGCGAAGGCGTCGGCGACGTAGAGGACGTCGGCTTTGCCCTGGGCCCAGCCGCAGCCGGCGTCGAGGTTCACGGCGCGGCGTTCGGTGATGAAGCGCCAGCCCACGACGTGGGGTTCCTCGCCGTGGCAGCAGGTGGCCAGGCCCTTCTTGTGGCGCGGGGTGGCGCCGGTCTGGCCGACCTGGTGCAGGTGCGTCAGGAAGGGCAGCACGGACTGGCCCTCGCCCGAGAGGTCCACCAGGGACTTGGAACTGCCCAGGGAGGCCTTGGTGCGGTCCAGGAAGCCCAGGATATGCTCGGCGGCCTTGTCGGGGTGCGACTGGCCGTCGGCCTGCTTCTTGGTCCAGCCCGCTCCGGCCACCAGCAGCATTTCGGCCTCGGGGCGGATGGTCTGCTCGTCGGCGGCGGGGGCGTCGATGCCCAGCACCTCGGTGCGCGGGGTCACGGCGGGCAGGTCCACGGCCTGGAGGCTGGCGCTGCCGCCCTGCCCGTCTTCGGCGAGGAAACAGCACGGGGCCACGGTGATGATCCAGGGCCGATGCTCGCGGATCTGGGCGGCGACCATGCGCTGGCGGTAGTACCAGCGGCTGACCAGGGGCGCGCCGTTTTCCACGGTCAGGCCCGTGCAATTGGAGTCCACGCGGCCCCCCAGGCGCTGGGCCACGCCGGGCAGGCAGCGCGCCAGGCGCGCCGTGGCCGGGGCGACGACGAGGGTGGCCCCGGCGGCGCGGCACAGGGCCTCGCAGGCGGCGGCGTCGGTGCTGTAGCGCGAGGCGGCCAGGGCCTCGCCCTGGGCGGCGAAGAACGCGGCGGCGCCGCAGGCGGCGATGGAGTCCGCCGCAGCCTGCACGGACCCGCCCAGCAGGCCCACGCTGAACGGGGCGCCCAGGCCTGCGGCCAGGGCCTTGGCGGCGGCCAGGGCTTCCAGGGCCGTGCGGCCCAGGGCGCCGTTGTCCTCGGGGTGCGCGAGGTAGAGAATCGTTTCCATGTCGGTCTCCTGTGCGTGGGCGCTCAGCCCTTGATCCATTCCACGATTTCGCGGGCGATGTCGTCCACGGGGGTGTCCTTGACGATGCGCGTCTGGCGGCGGGTGCCGGGCAGCTCCACGGCCTTGTAGGCCACTCCGGCGGCGCCCACGGCGGCGGGCTGGGCCTTTTGCAGCGCGGGCATGATCAGGCGCATGTTCTGCATGCCCACCTGGGGGTTGTTGGGCGGCTCGGGCAGGTTGCCCGTGGCCCAGCCCAGCACGGCGGGCGCGCCCGCGCAGCGCGAGCGCAGGTAGCCGCCGCCCTCGATGCGCTCCTTGACCTCGAAGGAGCCGTCGTCCGCCGGGCGCAGCTCGTCCACGCCCTGGAACTGCTCGGTGACACCCAGCAGTTCGCCCAGGATCTGCAAGGTGGCGCCGGTGCCGCGCGAGGCGCTGCTCCAGCCGCCGAAAAGCAGCAGCTTGCCCTTGTCCAGCCCGGTGATGCCCTCCACGGCCTTGGCCAGGGCGGCGGCGGTGTCGGCGGCCTCCACGAAGCCGCCCGCCGGGCCGTCCATGACCACCAGCTCGAAGGGCACCTTCTGGGCGACGTGCATCATCACCTGCTGGAGCTTGGCCTTGGGGCCGACGCTGACCAGCCAGACCTTGGAGCCGGGCACGTTCTTGGCCAGGTTGGCGGCCTCGAACAGGGCGTGGGCCGCCCAGGGGTCGAGCACGGCGGGCAGCATCATTTCGTTCTTCAGGGCCGGGCCGCCGGGCCCGGCCACGGGCTCCAGGGTCTGGAGCGGGTCGGGGACGATGCTCCCGCAGACCACGATATGGTAGCTCATGAGGTTCTCCTTGGATTGCGGGCCGCGTGGGTCCGGTCAGTTCTCGTTGGAATGCAGCCCGCCCGCCCCGGCGCCGAAGGCCACGTTGCTGGCCTCGGGGTCGGCGGGGTCGGCCTTGGAGCAGTTCCACAGGCAGGCGCCGCAGTGGACGCACTTCTCGCGGTCGAACAGCGGGGCCCCGGGCTCGGGGTTGGCGGTGATGGCCTGCCCGGAGCAGGCGCTGATGCAGACCTGCTCGGCGCAGGCGGCGCAGACCGCGTGGTCCTTGAAGCGCACATGGTCGGCGTAGCCCGGCGCGGCCTGGACCTTGCCGCCCAGCAGCAGCGCGTCCTGGTGCGACACCAGCAGCTTGCCGTCGTATTCGATCTGCGGCCAGCCCATGCGGTCCATGACCGCGTCGTGCAGGCTGCGGCCCTGGGCGCGGCAGGCGGCGCGCAGCTCGGCCACCTCCGCCGCCGGAATGCGGCCCCGGCAATAGCGCTCCAGGGGCGGGATGCGCTCGTGGGGGCGCTTGATGGCCGGGGAAATATTCACGGAGCCGCCCGTAAGCCCGGTGAGCGCCATGCCCACAAGGCCCTGGATCACGCCCCACTGGAAGCCGTCGCGCGATTTCTCGGCCACCTGGGCCTCCTGCTCCACCCAGGAGCGCCGCCGCCGGGCCACGTAGGCCTCTTCCAGATTCTCGCGGGTGAAGTCGCGGCCCTGGCGCAGGAGTTCGAGCACGCCCTCGCCCAGCAGCACGCCCGTGGCCCAGGCCTCGTCCACCCCCGAGCCCGTGAGCACGTTGGTGGACCCGGAGCACTCGCCGATGCGCGCGTAGCCGTCGCCGACCAGGGCGGGTTCGCCGTGGCGGCCCCACTCGGCCAGGCTCTTGGCGCCCCAGGAGCGCATGGTGCCGCCGTCCAGCCAGCGCCAGAGGTAGGGGTGGCGCATCCAGTGCTGGAGATAGCGGTAGGCCGTGCGCACGGGGCTGTCGAACCACGAGGGCACGAAGATGCCCATAGAGGCCACACCCTCGGGGTAGACGTAGAGAAAACCGAAGATTTCCGGCTCGGGGAAGCCCAGGGTGTGGATGACCGTGCCGGGGGCCAGCGGGCAGCCCTCGGGCAGCTGGACCACGGCCTTCATGCCCAGGGCCCAGTCGCGCTGGTGGCGCCCGGCGGGCAGGCCCAGGGCGGCGTCGATGGCGCGGCCCACGGGGCCCACGGGCCCATCGCCGACCACGGTCAGCGCGGCGGTCACGTCCATGCCGGGCATGAACCCGGCCTCGGGCTCGCCCTTGCGGTTCACGCCCTGGTCGGCCAGACGCACGCCGCGCACGCGCCCATTCTCCAGGAGCGGCGCGGCCACGGGCGTTCCCGGCCAGACCTGGGCCAGCCCCGTGCCCATGACCTGCCAGCCCGCCCACTGGGTGAACTGGCCCATGGACAGGACCATGCCCGGCTCCTTGCGCAAAAAGGGCGGAATCCAGGGCAGCTCCATGGCCGCCAGGGTCTTGTCGTGCCAGGGCAGGCGGCGCGCGGCGGCCTCGGCGGCGCGCAGGCCGTCGCTGCGGCGGCTGGCCCCCAGGGGGTCGAACAGATAGACGACCTTCTCGGAGGTCACGGCGTGGGCCATGGGAATCTGGGTCAGGTCCAGGTCCGGAAAGCTGGCGCGGATGGCCCGGCCCCGGGTGACCACGCCCGACACGCCAAAGCCCACGTCGTCGGCGCGCTCGTAGCACATGACCTGCGGCGCCATGCCGGGCATGACGCGCGACTCGGCCACGGGCGCGCCGTCCTCGCCCACCAGCCCGCGGGTGAGCGTGGTCAGGAACCCGGCCACCGCCGGGCCGAAGCCCACGCAGACGATGTCGGCTTCCATGTTCTGGCGGGGGATTTCGGGGGCCTCGGCCTGGGGGGTCGCCTGGGGGTGTGCTGTCATGGCTGCTCGGGGGTGGGTGGAAGGACACGGGGCCGCCCCGGCTGGGGCGGCCCCGCGAGGATTACAGGGGGTAGTCCAGGGCCTCGGGGATCATCACCGCGGTCAGCGCCTCGGCGGCGCGGTCCTTGGCCAGGCGCGTGCCGTGCAGGCCCTGGTCCACGCCCTGGCGCAGGCGGGCGAACTCCTCGCTGCCCGTGAAGACGATGCACGGCCCGCCGGGCCCGTCCTGGGCCTGCCCGCAGCCGTAGCCGTAGACCAGCTCGGCGCAGACGCGCGCGGCCTCGCCCGCCGCGCGGGCGGCCTGGACGCAGGCCATGTCGGCGTAGAAGGCCGTGAGCCCCGGGGCGGCCTCGGCCAGCACGGGACTGGCGGGGGCCTCGGCGGCCAGCACGGCCACGTCCTGCATCAGGGACCGCGCCGCCAGCAGCCAGCCCAGGGCATCGGCCAGGGGGAAGGTCACGCCCTGGCGCTTGCCGTGGTAGAGCTTCTTGCCGTCGCGGTCGGCGCCGTTTTGCAGGAAGTCCAGGGTCCACAGCCACAGGTCCAGGGCTCCGGCCAGGGCGGCGGCGCCCCCGGCCTGGCTGCGGCGCAGCTCGGCGCTCCACTGGCGCACCAGCTCCAGGAACACGGGGTTGGTCATGGTCAGGGTCAGGTGGCGGCGCTGCACGGCCTCGGGGCCTTCGTAGGTGGCTTCCAGCTGGGCGTCCATCCACTTGTGGCAGAGGAAGCCCGGGCAGTCCTCGGTGATGCCGTAGCCGCCCACCAGGGACACGGCCTCGCGCATCATGGTCGCACCCACGCCGGTGTTCCAGAGCTTGGTGGCGGGGTTGAGCACCCCGGCCAGGGCGTCCATGTACACGAACTGGGCCAGGGTGTCGGCTTCCAGCTCGGCCAGCCGCGCGGGGTCGGCCTGCCCGGCGGGGGCGTACTTCAGGCGCACATACTCCAGGGCGCGCTCCTGGCTGTCCTTGAGCGCGGCCAGCTGCTTGCGGCCCTTGATGCCCTGGGCGGCGAACTGGCGGTCCTTCTCGCGCTCGATGGGGTCGAAGCGGTCGGCCAGACGCGCGGCGGCAAGGCCCAGGGAGCACCCGGCCTCGCCCGTGGCCCACACGTCCACCAGCCGCTGCAGGGCGTCCTCGTTCATCTGCAGACCCAGTTCGTGGCGGCGGCTGCCCGGCTCGCCCACGGACCCGCCCCGGAAGCGCTGGCGGTGGTAGCGGATGATCGGCTCGATGGCCGAGAGCAGCTTGGCCGAGGTCATGAGGCCCACGGGGATGCGCGTGCGGTGGAAGACCGAGGCGATGATCTCGCCGTGGCTGAAGCGCGGCACGATGACCCCGTCCACCACATCGTAGCCGCCGATGATGCGCGAGGCGGGCACGGTCAGGCTCATGACGGGATCGCGGGTGCTGGACAGCTGGTGGACCATCTTCAGGGTCGGGGCGCCGCGGTCGAAGGTGCCGGGGTCATCCTTTTCCAGGATGATCATGCACGAGCCCTTGATGCGCGGGTCGTCGGACTCCACGGCGGCGGTGACGATATCGGCAAAGTCCATGTTGGTGATGAAGCGGCCGCGCTTCTCGACCTTGAGCAGGGGCTCGGCGCCGTCGTCCCAGCTCTGCACGCGCATCTTGCCGCCCAGGATGCCCGTGTCCACGCCCACGTAGGGCAGCGGCTCGGTGAGGGCGAAGGCGGCGCGGCGGCACACGCGGTCCTCCCCGGGCTGCGGGGGGGTGCACAGGGGCAGGTAGTGGGCGCGCTGCTCGTCGGTGCCCTTCTCGTGGATGGGCGCCAGGCCCAGGCAGCTGGCAAGGGCGCTGGTGGCGGCGCCGCCGTCCACCCAGGCCAGCTCCATGGCCACCAGGGCCAGGGCCAGGTTCTTGGGGCCCTCGATGAAGCCGCCCTGGGCGGGGTCCATATAGATGGAGGTCAGCCCGGACTCGTCGAAGGCCTTGAGCAGCTCGGCCTTGCGCTCGGTCCACTCATGGGTATTGCGGACGCCGTCGGCCACCAGCCGGGCCACGACGCTGCGGGCGATGGAGCGGGCCGACTGCACGGCCATCTGGAGATCGAAGCGGTCGGCGTAACGCCACAGGATTTGCCGGACATCGTCGCCCGGCAGGGTGCGAAGTGTTTCCATGCGCTGCTACTCGGTTCCGTTGAGGTTCCGCGAAAAGGAGCCCGACCGGGCCCCCGGGGCGGGCTCCGAACAGGGCCCGCAAAAGGTGCCGTACGCTAAAACATGCCTGGGGCAACGTCAACGCCTTTCCCGGGGCGGGCCGGGCCGCAAGCGAAGCACGGCGCGGATTCCCGGGCTATTATTGCGCACGCAGCAAAGCGCCCCGGGGCTTCCCGGGGTCAGCCGCCCGGCTCCTGGACCGGCCAGGGGCTGACCTGCCGGGCCGGGCTGAACCCCCGGCGGAAGGCCTCCTCCAGCCCGGCCAGGGGCACGCGGTTTTTCGCGGCCACGGTGCTGGCCTCGGGGCTGCCCGCCGGGAAGGCGCGCATGGAGCGCATGTTGCCCACCCAGGGCCGCCCGGCCTCCGGCAGGGCCAGCACGCGCGGCCAGAAGCCGCGCCCGGCGTCCATGGCCTCGGCCTGCGCCGCCAGCAGCGCGCGCGTCAGGCCCGGCGGGTCGTCCGCAAAGGTGTAGACGAAGGCCAGCCCCTCGCGGACCATGGCCTCGTTCAGGCTGGTGCCATCGTCCAGGCGGACCACGGCCAGCACGCGCCCGAAGCGGTCGCGCCCGCGCGGGCCGGGCTCCAGGGCCAGGGTCCGGCCCCGGATCAGCGCCTCCAGGCGCGCCCGGGCCCGGGCGGCGCAGTACTGGTCCGGCGCGCCGCCCTGGCCCATCTCGGGGCTGTCGATGCCCGCCAGGCGCACGGTGCGCCCATCGGCCAGCACCAGGGTGTCGCCGTCGGCCACGAAACGCGCCGCCAAGCCCCCGGCCAGGGCCAGCCAAGGGCCCACGGCCACCGCCAGGAGCGCCACGCAAAACACGGCCCGCAGCAGGAGCGCGCCGCAGTGTTTTTCTTTCATGGCTGCCATGCTAGCCTTGGCCGCTTCCGCCAGGCAACCCCGAATCCGCACCCGGGGCGCAGTTTTACACTCGCCCTGAGGGGTGTATCTGGTATATGGTACACGGCGAGGCGCAAGGGCAGGCCAGCCCGCCCCGCAAACACCCCGCCCACGGCAACCGGACAGGGACGCAATGAAGAGAACCATCGCCCGTGACATCGTCGTCGCCCTCATCCTGCTCATCGGCGGCTCGGCCTCGCTCATGACGTTCTTCAACGCCCAGACGATGTTGCAGAACGAGAAGCGCCAGATGGAGCGCCGGGCCGACGAGTACCTCTCCAACCTGCGCATCAGCATGGAGCTGCCCGTCTGGACCATCGACCGCGACAACATCCGCAACATCGCCGACTTCCACATGCGCAACGAGGACATGGCCGCCCTGCGCGTGCTCGAATACCCCGACCTGACCGTGCTCTATGAGAGCTCGCGCAAGCACACCGGCGAGCTGATCACCCGTGGCGGCGACATCGTGCACGACGGCAACGTCATCGCGCGCGTGGAGCTGGCCCTGTCCCCGGCGGGATACGACAGCAACGTGCGGCGCATGCTCTCCTCCACGGTCATCACCCTGCTGGTGGTGCTGCTGGTGGTGACCACCGTCACCGGGGCCCTGCTGCGCAAGTTCCTCAAGCATCCGCTGGACGAGCTCATCGCGGGCATCCAGCGCATCTCGCGCGGGGATTACGGCTACCAGTTCCCCGACCCGCCCCAGGAGGAGATCCGGGCCATCGTCAAGGAAGTGGACGTCATGGCCCGCGAGGTGCGCAAGCGCGAGCAGTCCCTGCGCGACCTCAACGCCCAGCTGGAGAGTGTAGCGGTCTACAGTTTTTTGGACACTCATTTGCGCTAATCAGGCCGCTATTGACACCGGGGCGGTCTGCTCCTTTCTGACCTGGGCCGGGGTCTTGTACCCGTGTCGGCCAACGATCCATTCCCGATTGTAGGTTTCCTTGAATTCCAGCAGGGCCAGTCTCAGTTCTTCAACCGTGTCGAAGTGCCTGACCCAGAGCAGGTTTTCCTTGAGGGTGCGCACGAAGCGCTCCGCGATCCCGTTGCCCTGCGGCTCACGCACATAGGACGGAGAACTCTTGATGCCCAGGAAGGCGATTTCGTCCTGGAATACGTCCGAAACATACTGGCTGCCGTGGTC